>JAKADJ010000227.1 GCA_021820645.1 Bacillota bacterium | reverse complement strand
GCGGGACTCAGTCTCGTTGAAAGAGGCCGAGTACATGGCGGACAAGGTGGGCGAGGAATATGCCGCGGTCATCTCCGGCGTCACCAATTTCGGCATTTTTGTGGAGCTTCCCAATTTGATTGAAGGGTTGGTGCGACTCGAAGATCTGCCGCAAGACTACTGGGCCTATGATTCGGTTCATTATCGATTGCGTGGGGAACGCACCGGACGTGAATACCGTTTGGGTAACCCGGTCACGGTGCAAGTGGTCCGGGTGGATCTGGGTTTACGCCGGATCGACTTTCGCTTGGTAGAAGGGGAACCGCGGGCCAAGAGCCGCGGGCCCAAGGCCAGGAATCGTCGGCCCAAGGTCAAGGGCTCGGGTCGCCAAAGCGGAGCAAAAAAGCCGAATTCCTAGCGCTTAAGCCAAGTGGGCAAAAACATTGTGGATCTTGCAACCTTTTTTCTCGTGGTGACGTTATCTCGATAAGAACACCACGTGAAGAAAGAGGGCGACGAGATGGAACTCCCCGGAGGCTGGCGGGTCGGCACCGCACTCAGGCATTATCGGCCATATTGGGTACGCACCGTACTTTTCTGTGGGCGAGACCGCATCTTAATGGCTGAAGGTTTAGGCACTCCAATCTGGATCGAGGCGCACTTTGGGGTGTGGCGGCGGTACTCGGTCAAATGGACCAAACTGATACCCGGCACTAACACCTGGTGGGCGGCTCAAAAAGGGAACACGGTAGTCATAGTGGGTTATGGCAAGCGGCCAGCCATCGCCTTACGGCAAGACGCATGGCGTGGCATGGTACCCAAGGGACACGGAGCGACTGCCATCACGTTGCCCAACACGCTGGCCTGTCACGTCATGGCAGTCACAGAGCCCATCAAGCAGCGGGTCGCTAATTAGTTCTCGCGGTCCCCGTTGTCGGCCCACTTTAAAAACCGTTCTAAAAGGCTGTTCGTGGGTTCTGGCGATGAGGCCACCGGAAAGCTTCTTTCGCCCAAACTAATCACGGCGTCTGGGGTGGTCGGGCCCCAGTCCATGGTCCCCGCGTCCACCATTCCCGGCCGTTCGATCCGCCACCATATGACTTTCATAGGAATCACCTCACACCCGTAGTGCTTCTACCCTATGAATAAAAATGGGTCGTTATGTGTGTTGTAGTTCGAGAAGCATCGATCGCGCCATAAAACCAGAGCGCCACCCGAGGGATTTCACCGCAAGTAGCGGGTGGGTCTCGATGACAAAGCACTCGCCAGGTACATGGAGACGAATGGCTCACCCGACAATCCATCGAAAGGGTCTAAAGAGAGCCCCCGCAATTCGTCAGAATCAAACGCTTGTACGAAAAATGATCGGGTGTTTTATACCGTAGTCACGTAAGACGTTGTATGATGAAGGTGTATCGTAATAGGGGATAAAGTAGCATGTGCGACCCGCGTTAGGTGTTTGGGCGCCAGCACCTGATGAGTGGCGCGGTGAGCCAAGTAGGATGCCGCACTGACTTTGACATTGGTGTGGTTCTCCTCTATACTGTTATGGCGTTACCGATTTGGAGGGCCAATGGCCAAGGGAAAACCGATTGCGGAAAACCGCAAAGCACGGCACGATTATTTTATCGAAGAGGTCATTGAGGCCGGAATTGCGTTAACGGGAACTGAAGTTAAATCGTTGCGATTAGGTCGTGTCAATTTACGCGACAGCTTTGCGCGGCTCGACAACGGTGAATTGTTTCTGTTTAATTGCCACATCGCACCGTATGAATTCGGCAATCGGTGGAATCATGATCCGTATCGGAATCGCAAGCTCTTGTTACACAAGAAGCAGATTCGTGACTTAGCCCAGACGGTGAAGCTCAAAGGACTGACCCTGGTGCCGCTTAGACTCTACTTCGATGACCACGGCCGGGTCAAACTGGCGTTAGCGGTGGCTCGAGGCAAGAAGGAATATGACAAGCGGCAAACCATGGCGAATCGCGATGCTAGCCGTCAGATTGAGCGTAGTATGAAAGATCGCGTCAAATAGCTTGGGGGCGAACTAGATTCGACGGGGATGGCGCGGTGTTGGACGGCGAGTCGAGGTCCGTGCCTCGTTAAACAGCGGAACAGATTAACTGCGAACAACAACAACGAAGTAAACTACGCCTTAGCTGCCTAAAGTCAGCTAACGTTCCGGATCCTTGCTCCTACCTCGGATACGCGAACGTAACTATGTAGGATACCCGGTCTTCAGGCCCGAGTTGATCCGGGGAAATTAGGGCTGGTCCTGTCTCACCACGCATCGCTCGATGAGGCTCGATGAGAATAATTGCGATGCTACACTCGTAGAAATCTAACATGACGTATCTTCGGACGGGACGGGCAGCACGTCCCCGCCTCCACCAAGTTTCCTCCCGCCTGGTGCGGGAGTTTTTATCTTAAGAGGCTATATAGGAGGATGACCCATGACCAGAGACGACGGCCGAGCAACCAATGAGCTACGCCCGATTACGCTCCAGGTAGGTTATAACGCCTGGGCCGAAGGTTCGTGTCTCATCGATATGGGCAATACCCGGGTTTTGGTGACGGCCACGGTAGAGGAGCGGGTGCCGCCATTCGTCAGGGGCACCGGCCAAGGGTGGATTTCGGCCGAATATGGGATGTTGCCCCGGGCCACGCATGATCGGACCTTAAGAGAGGCCGCGCGGGGCCGCCAGCAAGGCCGTACGGTAGAGATTCAACGGCTCATCGGTCGTGCGCTGAGGGCCGCGGTTAATCTCAAAGCCATGGGCGAGAAAAGTGTGCTCCTCGATTGTGATGTGCTACAAGCGGATGGAGGAACCCGCACCGCGGCGATTAGCGCCGCGTATCTGGCCCTGATGCAAGCAATGCTGAAGATTCATAAGGCGCACCCCTTTACCACGCGGCCATTCAAGGATTGGCTATCTGCCGTGAGCGTAGGTTTGAAGGACGGGGTTGCGCTGTTAGATCTCAATTATGCTGAAGACAGCCATATCGATGTGGACCTGAATTTGGTGATGACGGGTCGTCACCAAATGGTCGAGATCCAAGGCACGGGAGAACAGGGATGGTTCAACTTGGACAGTCTCTTTGATCTGGTGGATTTGGCCCAAACCGGTATCGACCAGATGGTCAAACAGCAACAAGCAGCGTTACCGGAAGGAGCGGCGCTCGTTGCAGAAAAATAAGCGAATGATGTTGGCGACGCACAATCCCGGCAAGCTCGCCGAGTTTCAAGCGCTCTTGGGAAAGTTGCCCATTACCCTGACCGCATACCCTGGTGAGGGTGAGATTGTCGAGGAAACCGGCACCACCTATTGGGAGAATGCTGCCTTAAAAGCGCATGCTCTCGCGGAGCAACATGGGGTGGTTGCTTTGGCCGACGATTCGGGGGTTGAAGTCGATGCCTTGGATGGAGCCCCCGGCATTGACTCCGCAAATTTTGTTAGTGAAAATCCGTGGATCAATAGTCGCGAGATTTTGTTGCGCCTCATCGACGTGCCCTGGCAAAAACGCACGGCCCGGATGCGCAGCGTGCTTTGTTTAGTGAGTCCCGAAGGACAAGAGTGGTTCTTTGAAGGGGTTTTAGAAGGACAGATTCTGGGGTGGCCTCGTGGCCACAACGGATTTGGCGTCGACCCGATTTTCTCTGTCGACGGGCAGACCTCGCTGGCGGAATTGCCGCACGACGAGAAAAATGCCATCTCTCATCGCGGTTTGGCGGTCATGCGCTTGATGGAATTGTGGCCCGAGATTGCCGATGCGATACCTGGTATTTAGTGACACCCACGGCCATACGGAGTTCCTCGATAAGTGGCTCGGTCGCCATCATAAGGCGGTCGATGGCTTGGTATCCGCCGGGGATTTTTATCGCGATGGGCAGAGGTTGGCCGAGGCCTTTCATCTTCCCTATTTTGGGGCACAAGGCAACAACGATCACGAACCGGGCTCTCCTTGGCACACGACATGGGTTGTAGAAGGGATACCCATCGGGGTGATTCATTCGCATCAATGGGCGGCTCCCGAAAGGGTCGTTAAGCTAGAAGAATGGGCACACCAACAGGGATGTCGTATGGTAATTTTCGGACACTCGCATGTGCGGCTCTACCGACCCGGGCCGATTACTTTACTGAATCCCGGCGCCCTATTTCGGCCGCGAAATCAGGAGCCTAAGACGTGCGCGATGCTAACCATCGAGCCCACCCAAACGGACCCGTTTGCAGTGGAGTGGATTCTGGCAGATAGGGATTATTTCGGTATCCCCAAACCCACGTAAACCCATCGAATCCGATTCGAAGGTTTTAACTTGTTACGGATTCGATTAGAATAGGATGAGAAAAGTAATCGCGGTGCGCGAGAAAGAGGCAGGTTTTTTGAACTTATATGTTGTGATTGCGGCATTTTTGGCGGCCTCTGTCGAATTCATTGAGGCGCTGACCATTGTCTTGGCCGTCGGTACGGTCCGCGGATTCCGTCCGGCCATGCGTGGCACCTTATGGGCGGTCGTAGCTCTGGCGGCCTTGGTGCTGATTTTGGGTGAAGGGGTTTTACGGGTCGTCCCAATCGATGTATTACGCGGCGTTATTGGGGCCCTGTTGTTGCTGTTTGGACTGAAGTGGTTACGCAAGGCCTTATTGCGCTTTTCTGGCAAAAAGTCTCTACATGATGAAAGCCAAGCGTATGCCAAAGAAGTCGAGAGGCTGCAAAATAGTGATGGCGGAGCCTTTGAGGCGCAAGCGACGGCGTTTAACGGGGTCTTTTTAGAAGGATTAGAAGTGGTGGTCATTGTGATAACCATGGGTTCCGGGGCGAGTGCCTATCCCAGTGCGATTCTAGGGGCATTGGCGGGTTTAGTGATCGTTACCGC
>JAKADJ010000007.1 GCA_021820645.1 Bacillota bacterium | reverse complement strand
CGCCAGCTCGGCTGAACTGGTTCATTCTGGTATTTCGACAAAAGATTCTAAAATCCTCGTAATTCAGGCCATCACTGTAGTCGTCTTAAGACTAGAGCCTAACGGGATCCGAACCAGCGACGCCAGCCGACCCGAGGATGCGGCACCAGTTCAACTGGGGCGCCTTGTAAAACCAAGGCAGGCGTCGTCCTCAACATCGACATCGCAACGGATTCCCCATACCGTCGGCTAAGTACTGGCTCATATGCCGATAGCCGTAACGGCCGCTTCGATACCGAGTGCCCATCCGTCGCTACCGCTTGAATAAACCCCATCTCAATCAATTGCCAGGCTGAAGCTTCCGCTTCCGGTCCAAATTGGCCCAAAATAGAGCCCCCGGAGGCTACCCCCAAAGCTTCCATACGGATGAGACGCTCCGCTAATTCAGCCCGCTTACGGATGCCACGATTGCGCTCAGGGTGAATGATTAGAAGCCGTAATCCCTCGAGCGACAATTCATAGAGCGCATCTAACGTATACGCTGGAAAGTCATTTGGCGGCAATTCCACACAAAAATATTTCGTATCGCCAATCGCCAGAAAATCCCCTTGCCGGTAGCCCTCGGCCATTTTCGGACCCAGTCTAACTTCCATGCCGGGAATCAGTTGTACATCAATCTCCGCCATCTGAATTTCTCTAACGGCGTCCGCGAAAGCGCGGTCATAATCCCCGCGACTCACGGCAAAGTGACCATCATTAGCGTGGGCCACCGCAACTAGCTGATGCGTGCCGTCCGATGCCGCCTGCCGCATCACTGCCAGTGTATCTGACACCGTCTTAGGTCCGTCATCGATTCCGGTCAATACGTGGGCGTGTAAATCAATCACTATTTCCGGTCTCCGTATCCATAATAATAGCTGTAATCCTCATCGTTCATCTCAATATCGTTTAGCACGATTCCAAGAATCCGTGCATTGACCTGCGTCAAGCGCTCTTTACCTTTCAAGTCAATCTTACGCGAGGTGTGCCCAGCTCTCACCACCAAAATTACTCCGTCCATGGTTTGGCTTAATACCACGGCATCGGTAAACGAGACGACCGGCGGGGTATCCAACACCACCATATCGTACGCCTGTCCCAGTTGCACCAATAGTTCCATCATAATCGGTGACGACATCATCTCCGAAGGATTAGGCGGAATGGGGCCACTAGTCATCAGCGACAGTCCACCAATCGGCCCCCGCACCACATGTTTATGCCATTCTTCCGGACGTGTTAAAGCCGTGGTCAGACCGGACAAATTGCCATTGCCAAATAGATGATGAATCATGGGCCGTCTTAAGTCCGCATCGACTAATAGCGTGTTCTTGCCGGCTTGGGCTAATGAAATCGCTAAGTTACTGGAGGTTAAACTCTTCCCCGCACCTGGCGTGCCGCTCGTTACCATGACTTTCGTCAGAGGCCCATTCACGCCAAGAAACTCCAGGTTGGTCCGCAAAGCTCGATACTGCTCAGCCGCCGATGATCGAGGCGCCGTAAGAACGACCAATTTAGGGTCTATTAGATTAGATAAATCCAGGGGCATGTGCCTACAATCTCCCTTCGTATCGCCCGTTTGAGCGCACCGTCCGTTGACCGCGGGCCTTCGATCGGGTGGCGCGTTTGGGTCGATCTTTGGCTCCCTTGACCGTGGATTCATCGCCAATCGAGGGAATCACGGTTAGAAGCGGTAGATCAAAGACGCGTTTAACATCCTCTTCAGACCGCACCGAGTCGTCTAGATATTCCAGTAAAAAGGCTAGTCCTGCGCTCACCATTAGTCCTAAGACTAAGGCTATAGCCACGTTAATCTTGGTCTTAGGCCCGACCGGGATCGGACTATTGATGGCAGGATTAACCACCTCGAGGTTCTTTTGGCCTTGAACCAAGGTTACCTCAGCCACCGTCTTTAAGGCGACTTCATTCGCCACGCGCGCCGCAAATGAGGGAGAGGGCGCCTTGACCGTTACTGTCAGTAAATCCGTATTCGTCAACGGTGTCGCAGTAATCATTTTGGTTAAATGCGTAACCGTCACATTAAGCCCCAGGCTTTGAATGACGCCGCCGACAACTGCCCTCGAGTCCACCAACTGGGCATACGTATCGACTAATTGTTGACCCGTCACCATAGATGTTAAGAGGCTCTGGGTGGAGTTGTGGGGAATCACAATCAGGGTTGCAGTGCCTGCATACTGTTTGGGTAGGACAAATTTGCTCAGAATTCCACTAGTCGCCACTGCGACCACCGTAATTAAAATGATCATTTTAAGACGCTTACGGATCACGCGCCAAAGTTCTTGAAGTTCCATCCGGGTATTAACATCCTCCTTGTGTTCTCTCATTTCGACATACGAGGAGGAGATTCCTCTTAATTGGATAAAGAAAAAGCAACCGTGTGAGTTTCCTTACGGTTGCCGACCTATTGTATGCAAGAGGAGTTGCATCACCGCGTTGTTGGTATACCCCATATGCCATAACGCGACTCCGGCCAGATGGTCTTTCTTAGCTAAGGCAATTTTTTGGTTCATCCCTTGCAGACTTTCCCACCATGCCGTATGGCCGGAGAAATGTGCATAGGTTTCCTGGTAGCGCCCACTCCACTTAGCGTGCAGTGTCATGGTCGGGGTCACCGCATTGTATGGCACCGTTTTGGCGTGTGTGCTACCGGTCGGCCAGGTATATCCATAGACCGGAATCCCTAAATCTATCTGGGACGCTGGAACGGTTTTTAGAATTCTGGCCAGGATATTGCTTACCCACGGCATTGCAGCCACCGGCCCCGCCATCGATCCGTCGGCATGCTCGTCATAACTCATGAGGATAAACTGGTTAACCTCGTGCTCTAGTTGGGGATACTGGTAAGCGCCCCCGGAATGAGGAACCACATCCATCGTAATTTTATCGGTGCGAGGTAAGAAATCTCGCAACTCGGTCATAAACGCGGTCAGTTCGGTTCTCAAATGAGTGTGGGTTGGCTCAAAGTCAATATTTACCCCCTGAAAATGCATGGTTCCCACCATGTCGGCAATAGCCCTCGCCGCGGCGGTCCGTGTCGTCTTAGAGGGTAGAAAGGCTTGGATCCCCGTCGCATCATTGACTAAAGGCATCACTGGGATGTGCGCTTTGGTCACTTGAGACAAAATGGTCGCGTCGACGTGGCTCTTTAAGGAGCCCGATGCGGTTACCGAATACCAAAACGGTGAAAATTCCGAGATCGCATGGGGGTATTTATAAAGGGCTGTCAATGGAGTCGTGACATCATTGGCCCAGAACCCGACAACTCTCAACGGCACCGTAGATGCCTTAGGTTTAGCTGCGGCATTGGCATGGAACCCACACCCGGTCACCGCAATCGCCAAAGTTAACGCCGAGCCTACGGCAGTCCTCCAACGTTGCGTCATAATCTATCACCTCGAATGGAGTGTAGCCTTCTTACTCCATCGTC
Source organism: Bacillota bacterium (assembly GCA_021820645.1). The sequence continues at coordinate 19,787 of JAKADJ010000007.1, read as the reverse complement.
ATCCTCTGAGCTCATTACCAGAGTCGGTAAACTAAGGATGCACTTGGGTAGACACCGAGGAGACGGTAAACAATCCAAAGTCAACGCAATCTAGAGTATGTTATGATTTGGATAACAGGCATATCGTCGGGGGATATAGACGATTGGACAGCCCCTCATGCCCACCTTATCGGTCGTAAAGGACGGTGCACACCCATGCGTTTTTGGATCCTTCCGGTCGGAAAATTTGATGTGGACGCCACGGTACTGGATCCTAGTACCGCCCCAGGTCATCGATTTGCTATCCCGGTCTATGCGTATTTGATAGAGACTCCCAACGGCCTCGTGCTATTTGATACCGGATGCTCCAATAGTTGCCGGGTATCCCCCCAGCAACTATTGGGGGATGAATTTTCTCAAGTGCTGGTTCCGGATTTATCCCCCGAGGACATGATCCCCTCCCAGTTAGGGAGACTAGGCTTTGCCCTGGACGACATTGACCTGGTGATAAATTCACACCTTCATTTCGACCATGCAGGCGGCAATCAGCAGTTCTCCCATCATCGCTTTATGATTCAAGAACAGGAATGGGACGCAATGGCCAAGGACCCGGCACAATATCTAGACCCGGCTGCATCCGCCATCGACCGCACGCAACTCACATTGCTCAATGGGGACACGGTGGTCGAAGCCGGAGTCACGCTTGTATCCACGCCCGGTCATACCCTCGGCCACCAATCCTTATTCATTGAAACCTCGACCGGACCCGTTTTAATCACCAGTGATGCCGTCTATACTCGGGAGCAATTTGATCCCGAACACGTCGGAGCCTCTACCGACCCCGACTTGGCAAAGGCCTCCGTGGCGCGACTGTTAGACATCGTCCACGACACCAAAGCCCGACCTTTTTTCTCACACGATCCGGTTCAAGCCCGTCAGGAAGACTGGCGGATTGCTCCGCTATTCTACCATTGAGGCGGCCTCTATGATCACGACTCATGACGTATGGAGCCGCAGAATCCGGAGCATTATCTGGCTATGCCTTGTCGCACTCGTCGCATTGACGTTATTTTATTGGCGATATTGGTCTGCCTTGGAATCATTGCCAACTCGGGTCCATCAACGGGTGACCAGTCACCACGGCATCTACCTCAAAAAGGCTGCGGCGAACCCATGGCTTACCCATGCGCTCATCGCGACGGAGGATCGAAGCTTTTATCATAACTGGGGAATCTCTTTCGAAGGCATCGGACGGGCTCTTCTCGTCGACATCAGGACTCTCACCTTTGCGCAAGGAGGCAGCACCATTACTCAACAACTCGTGAGGGACCTCATGCTCTCTCCGAAAAAGACCATTCCCCGTAAGGTCACCGGTATCTTGTTATCCCTTATGGTCACAGCACTCTATAGTAAACAGCAGATTCTCAATATGTATCTCAATGAGGTGTATTTAGGGCACGGTAGCTACGGGGTGGCCCGAGCTGCCCAGGTTTATTTTCATCGCTCCGTGGCGAACTTGACGGCATCCGAGGCCACGGTGCTTGCCGGACTGCCTCAAGCCCCATCCGCCTATGACCCCCTAACCCACTACAAGTTGGCCAAGGCCCGCCAATGGGAAGTGTTAACCAGCATGGTCTCTGACCACATGATTTCATTGGCACAAGCTCACCGGATATTCCAGCAACCTCTACACTTAGTGCAGTAAACGAGGGTGCCCGGTTCATACCGGACACCCTCCTCCATTCTTTGGACGGTTACTTGGGGTTTAACGATGAAGCTTTTTGAGCTCCGGCATGAGTCGATCGTTTAACACCCGGATATGAGTACCCTTCATGCCCAACGACCGCGATTCGATAACTCCGGCGGATTCAAACTTCCGCAGGGCATTCACAATCACCGAACGCGTAATGCCCACCCGGTCCGCAATCTTGGAGGCCACCAACAATCCTTCTTCGCCACCCAATTCCTCGAAGATATGCTGGACAGCTTCGAGCTCGGAGTATGAAAGCGTGTCAATCGCAACCTTAACCGCCGCTTTTTTGCGAGCTTCCATGTCGAGCTCATCGGACTTGGACCGTAGAATCTCCATGGCTACGACCGTAGCGCCATATTCCGCCAAAATAAGATCCTCATCCTCAAATTCTCGGCCAAATCGCGACAGCACCAACGTTCCGAGGCGATCACCGCCTCCATTAACGGGTACCACCGTTGTAATCTTATTTTCGTATATACACTGTTTATCTCGAAAGAAGACGCAACGACGCGATTCTTGTGACACATTAGGATAAGTTTCATCAACCTTCAACAAACCATTGTTATAGGGCTGGGGAAAAGAATCCTGGCCAAGGACTTCACGAATCATAATATCGCACTCGAAGGAATCTAATAACGAATAACCCAGAATCTTCCCTCGACGGCTAACCACGTACACATTGGCAGCAATCAATTGGCTCAAAATCTGCGCCATCTCTTCGAAGTTAACAGGATGCCCGGCCGTGCGTTGCAGTAATCGGTTAATACGTCGCGTCTTGTCTAAAAGGTGTTCCACGACAAAAGCCTCCCTCAGTTTGCGTATTTCGTCATCGCTTCAATTTCCGGTTATGAGTATACCATACTCACGGATTGGAATGTGATAACGAAAGCAAAAATTCAGAGTATATACCGATTAATGTCAATATTATCCGCGATGCCAGCCAAACGTTGGTCCACATAGGCCGCGGTAATCGGAATCACTTGTCCTTTAAGGTCAGGAGCCTCGAAACTGAGTTCTTCCAAAACCTTCTCCAGAATGGTGTGTAGACGTCGGGCCCCGATGTTCTCGGTGTCCCGATTGACGCGATCCGCATACCGCGCCATGGCCCACAACGCGTCATCTTCAAACCGCACCTCTACTCCTTCGGCGCCTAATAAGGCCTGGTATTGCGCAATGAGAGAATTCTTCGGCTCGGTTAAAATCGCATAAAAGTCCTGTTCGGTCAGCGCGGTAAACTCCACCCGGATCGGAAATCGACCTTGCAACTCGGGAATAAGATCACTGGGCTTGGATACGTGAAAGGCTCCGGCTGCGATAAATAAGATGTGATCGGTCTTTACCGGGCCATACTTCGTGTTCACAGTCGATCCCTCCACAATCGGGAGAATATCGCGTTGGACGCCCTCTCGGCTCACATCCGGCCCCCGACCGTCGTGGCTCGAGGACGCAATCTTATCAAATTCATCGATGAAAATGATCCCCTGCTGCTCGGCACGCCACAGGGCATCGGCATTGGCCGCATCGGTGTCGATCAATTTTTGAGCTTCTTCTTGCGTCAGAATTTTTCGCGCCTCGGACACTGTCATTTTCCGTCGTTTGGTCCGTTTAGGCAGCAAATTACCAAACATTTCACCGAGATTCATTTGATTATCTTCAGCCCCTGGCATATTGCCCAACATCGGCATCTGGGGTCCGGCATCTTCTACATCCACTTCCACCAGGTCGTGTTCCATAGCTTTTAACCGGAGTTTTTCCCGGACCTTTCGTCGATCTTCTTCAATCCGTCGACGCTCTTCGAAATCGACCGGTCGTTTATTTTGGTAATTGCCGCCTGCCCCACTAAAAATCGCTTCAAACGGGTTTTTGGGGGCTGAGTCATCGACTGGATCCGGGACCAGGGCCTCCACAATGCGGTCTTCGGCAGCCCGCTCCGCGCGGTCTTTAACCGATTGAGTACGTTCTTCTTTCACCATCCGGACGCTGGTCTCGACGAGGTCCCGTATCATGGCATCGACATCACGGCCGACATACCCGACTTCAGTAAACTTCGTGGCTTCGACCTTAATGAACGGCACGCGAAGCAGTCGCGCGAGTCTCCTGGCCACCTCGGTTTTACCGACCCCTGTGGGCCCAATCATTAAGATGTTTTTTGGAGTAATCTCGTCCTGTAATTCGGGTTCTAGTCGGCTCCGGCGCCAGCGATGCCGTAAGGCAATGGCCACCGCACGCTTGGCATCATGCTGACCGACGATATGTCGGTCCAATTCCTCTACGATTCGTTTGGGTGTTAAAAGCGCTTCATCCATGATGAGATCTCCCTCCGCTAGTCCTATTCAAGCGTTTCGATGGTCAGGTGATGATTCGTGTATATGCAAATATCCGCGGCGATGTCGAGCGCCCGCCGTACCACATCATCGATCGCCGGCGGATTTTCCAACGACGCAAAAGCCCGTGCCGCAGCTAGGGCATAGCTCCCGCCCGATCCAACAGCGGCGATTTGATCGTCGGGTTCAATCACCTCTCCCGTTCCCGATAGGATGAACAGATCCGATTTGTCCGCCACAATAAGCAACGCTTCCAATTTCCCTAACATCCTGTCGGTCCGCCATTCCCGACTCAGCGCTACTGCAGCCCGAGACAAATTGCCGTGGTGTTCTTCTAATTTGCCCTCAAATCGTTCGAATAAGGTTAATGCGTCAGCTACGGCTCCTGCAAATCCTGCCAAAATAGCTCCATGGTAGAGTCGTCGGACCTTGCGCGCGGTGTGCTTCATCACCGTGTTTTGTCCAAAGGTAACCTGGCCATCGCCGCCGATTACCGCTCGGCCGTCTTTGACCATGCCTAAGATGGTGGTACCATGAAATTGACTCTCTCCCATTGGATTCCTCCCCCTATCTGATGACTACGTCTGATGCGCCCGAGGATGCGTATTTTGGTACACTCGGGTGAGTTGATCTTGCGAAATATGCGTATAAATCTGGGTGGTTTTAAGACTGGCGTGCCCCAACAATTCTTGCACTACCCGAAGGTCGGCTCCATTCATCAACAAGTGGGTAGCGTAGGAGTGTCTCAACCAATGCGGGCTTACGTTTCTGTGGGCAGCCGATTTTAACATGGTAGCCTTGACAATACGCCGTAAGCTGCGGGTCGTTAAGCGGCCGCCCCGATGATTCAAAAACACTGCCATGGTACTGTGCCGGACCAACTGAGGACGAGCCTCCTTGACGTATTGGGTCAGTGCCCGAACTCCATAGGATCCGATCGGCACTTCTCGTGGTTTACCCCCCTTACCCGCCACCCGAATGATGCCTTGATCCAGGTCCATATCTTTTAGGTCCATCCCGGTGGCCTCCTGGCTACGGAGCCCAGCGCCATAGAGGGTCTCGACGATGGCCCAGTTTCGAATCCCTAAGGCCCCACGTCCCTTTATCGCCGTCTCCATCATGGCGGCCATCTCATCCATCGTCAACACCCTCGGTAAACGAGCGCGAAACCGAGGCGCGAGGATACGACGTGCCGGATTATCCCGAATTCCTTCTCTTTCACAATATCGAAAGCAAGATCGCACCACGGATAACTTGCGAGCAACCGTCCGCGCCGCCATGCCGGATTCACCTAATTCCATAAGCCAGCGCCGTATCCGTTTGGCGTCAACCATTAATAAGCTGCCCACTTGAAGCTGGAACTGCTCAAGGTCAGAGCGATAGGCCCTTAGGGTATGTTCGGAGCATCCTTCCACGGCGGCCAAGTATCTTAAATATTGGTCAATGAGGCCCTCACTCATAGCATACGCCCACGATCCTGAGGCGTCAGTAACCACTGCTGTAGGCCCCAGGATTCAAGGGAATTCAGGGCTCTTTGCCGCATGATTTCACGGCGCTGCTTCTTGTCCCGCACTACCGTCGCATCCGGGGCATCTGGGAATAGACCGAAGTTGGCATTCATCGGCTGGAAATGTGCGGGATTGGTGTGCGTGACATAATAGGCTAGTGCGCCCATCATGGTGTCCCGAGGCCAGACGACGAGTTCTTCTCCACGAATCCAGCGCGACGCGTTGATGGCCGCCATAATTCCTGTTGCGGCGGATTCCACATAGCCTTCCACCCCGGTCATTTGTCCGGCAAACCACAAATCATCGCGGAATCGGGTGTTAAAGCTCGGTTGGAGAAATTTCGGAGATTTTAAATAAGTGTTCTTATGCATGACGCCATACCGAACAAATTCAGCGGCCTGCAAGGCGGGTATCAGGGAAAATACTCGTTTTTGTTCGCCCCAACGTAAATTGGTTTGGAATCCTACCATACTCATCAAAGAGCCCGCTGCATTGTCTTGCCGTAATTGCACCACCGCGTAGGGACGTCTCCCCTCTTCAAACGGATTGGACAATCCCATGGGCTTTAAGGGCCCAAAGAGGGGCGTCCTGACCCCGCGCCGTGCGAGTTCTTCAATAGGCAAACATCCTTCAAAAAATTTGGTATCGGCTTCAAATTCGTGACGCGGGTGCTGTTCCGCACTGATGAGTGCCTCATAGAAATTCAGGTATTCGGGTTTGGTCAAGGGGCAGTTGAGGTAGTCCTCAGACCCCTCCCGAGAACCCCAAAATGCGTGGCGCATGTCCACCGATTCAGTCAGGACGATGGGTGCGGCCGCATCATAGAATGACAAAAAGGTGTCCCCGAGTAAGTTTTGGAGGGCCTGACTCAATGCATCGTGTGTTAACGGACCCGTCGCAACAATGACCGGACCTTGGGGAATCTCCCGCACGACATCCCGATGGATATGCACCCGAGGATGCGCCTCCAGAGTTTCCGTAATCCAGTCCTGAAACCGATCGCGGTCCACGGTGAGAGCCGACCCTCCTGGCACCTGTGCATACTGTCCGGCTTTCAGCACCAAAGAATCAAAATGTCGCATTTCGTCCTTTAACAGCGCCCCTGGTGTGTTGCCCAAGGTACTCCCTAAAGAATTCGAACACACCAACTCCCCGAGCCGGTTGGTGACGTGAGCGTCCGTCATCGCTACCGGGCGCATTTCATACAGTTCCACGGACACGCCCCGCTCGGCCAATTGCCACGCCGCTTCGGATCCCGCCAACCCACCCCCCACTACGGTGACCGAGTCACTGCGCTTGTTCTGACTCATAACCGCATCCCTCCTTGAGACACAGGACACTTTCCCGCTGACCACGGTGCTTAACCGCCATCGAGGATCCGCATTGCGGACATCTTTTGTCCGTAGGCTGGTTCCACGTCACAAAGTCACATTCGGGATATCCGCTACACCCGTAAAACGTGCGGCCCTTTCGTGTTCTCCTAACCACAACCGGACGCGCACACCGGGGACACACTGCAGGGGTTTTTTCCAGAAACGGTTTGGTGAAGTCACATTCGGGATATCCACTACACGCCAGAAACTTACCAAACCGTCCGTATTTGACGGTCATCGGCTTCTCACAACGCTCGCACACTTCATCGGTCGCTTCCTCTGGCAATTCCATTTTTTCGACATCTGATTCGGCCCGAGCCAACTCTTCGGCAAAAGGCCCATAGAACCGAGTCAGCACATTTTGCCAAGCCATTTCATTGGCTTCCACACGGTCCAACTGGCTCTCTACTTCGGCCGTAAAGGCCGTATTGACGATTTCTGGGAAATACTCGGTGAGCAATTCTACCACGACCCGTCCTAGATCCGTCGGCGCCAGACGTCGTTGGGCCCGTTCCACATAACGACGTTGGAGCAACGTATCAATAATAGGAGCATACGTGGACGGCCTTCCAATGCCCAGCTCTTCTAACGTTTTCACTAGGCTGGCTTCCGTATATCGGGGCGGAGGCTCGGTGAAATGTTCTTGTCCGGCTATGTCCAGCACCACAAGGCGCTCACCTTCCACGATCGCCGGAAGCGTCTTGGAACTCGGGTCGTCTTCGCCGGATTCGATCTTGGATTCACTCTCTTCACGGGTGTCTTGATAAATCTCCGCAAACCCCATGAATTTAATCAAGGATCCGTGAGCCCGAAATTTTTCCCTATGCGCTTCAAGCTCAATAGTCGTCGCATCATAGATTTGCGGCGCCATCTGACTGGCCACAAAACGCTCCCAAATGAGACGATAGAGCCTTAGCTGGTCACGATTTAAGCTATCCTTCAATTTGTCTGGATGCCTTAGCACCACAGTCGGTCGAATTGCTTCGTGGGCCCCTTGAGACCCTACTGGATCGCGATCCGGTCGCCGCGTGCCCGCTTCCTTCAAATAGAGTGAACCATAGCTCTCTTCGATGAAGTGCCGCGCCTCTTGTTCAGCACTTTCCGCAATACGCACCGAATCAGTCCGAATATAGGTCACCAACCCTACAGTGCCTTCACCACTAACATCCAAGCCTTCATATAACTGTTGCGCCAAACTCATTGTGCGTTTAACAGAGAATCCCAGCCGTTTAGAGGCTTCCTGCTGCAAGGTTGACGTCGTAAAGGGTGCCGCCGGGAACCGCCGACGCTCTTTTGTTTTAACCGAATTAACCACAAGTTCAGTGCCTATCGGCACCTGCCCCAGGATTTGGTCCACGTCTTCGCCAGAAATCCGTCCTTTATCGCCTCTGGGTCCAACGTAGCTGGCCGCCAGGAGACCCTCACCTTTCTTACCCGCCTCGATGCCGACCGTAAAATATTGTTGGGGCACGAAGGCCAACACCGCATCTTCTCGATCGACGAGAAGCTTTAGTGCGGCGGATTGTACCCGCCCCGCAGAGAGCCCAGGTCGGATCTTATGCCAGAGCAGCGGCGATAATTGATATCCGACGACCCGATCCAAAATCCGTCGGGCTTGTTGAGCATTCACCCGAGGCATATTGACAGGTCGCGCATGGCGAATGGCCTGGCTCACTGCATCCTTGGTAATCTCGTGGAACTCGATGCGTTGCGTGCTTTCGGGAGGAATCCCTAAAGCCTCTGCCAAGTGCCACGAAATGGCCTCCCCTTCTCGATCCGGGTCGGTTGCCAGATAGATCCGATCTGCCTTTTTGGCCGCATCCTTTAATTCTTTCAACAGCGGGCCTTTCCCTCGGATAGTGATATAGCGGGGCGCAAACCCTTCTTCAACGTTGACCCCAAACTGGCTCTTAGGGAGATCGCGTACATGTCCCATTGACGCCTTGACCTGATAACGGCTTCCCAAAAAACGGCTAATGGTCTTGGCTTTGGCTGGTGACTCCACAATAATTAATGGTTTTGCTTTCGGCAATCCCGCACCTCCCAAGCTTTCGCGTTGCTCTATTATAGCAAAATTCCCCAAAGCAACTGCAGTTCTCCTCCTGACTACCGTATTCTTCCACGTCTGTCAAATTCGACGTGCTTTGGCCCATTATGGGGAGATGCGACCGCCAACCATGACCAACCGACCACAGTCGACGGCATTCGACGTGACATTCGGATCCCATCCCCCTTAGGATAAGCTTGACTCCTCAAAGCCGAATCGTCGCATCGAATGCCGCGTACGGGGGATGCATCATGGTGAATCCTCGGGCTTGATACCCCCTGGTAGGGCACCTTCTGTCCAAACCGACCAACTAACCTCGGAGGCAATACATGAAGGAAGGAGCCGTATTATCATATGCGGTATAAACTGATTGCCGGGTCCATTCTGGCACCGTTATTGTGGGCGGGCCCGTTGGCCCACGCGGCTTGGATCGCCCCCTACATTTATCAAGGGCAACGTGGTCCCGCGGTTTCTCAACTCCAACGACGGTTAGATCGCTCAGGATTCCATCTTCCCATCACCGGATACTTTGGTGTCTTAACCGAGACTGCGGTGCGTGACTTTCAGTCGTCGCATCGATTGACCGTTGACGGTATGGTCGGCCCCCAAACCGAGGGTGCCCTAAGCCCCAGTGCAGCCGGGTCGACCTCAGCATCCCCGACGTTTAGCGTTGCATACCAGTCGCGCTCAACGTACACGGTACGACCTGGAGACACCCTCAGTGCGATTGCCTTGCGCTTTCACACTTCATGGGTGACCTTAGCTCAGCTTAACCATCTCGCCAATCCCAATTGGCTCGCCGTCGGTCAAGTCCTTCAGGTTACAGGCACCGCTCAGACTGCCAACGTGGCCCCCGCTCTGCAACCAGCTTCCCCTAGCACCTATCGTGTTCAGGCTGGCGACACCCTATCCATGATTGCGGCGCGTTTCTCCATGACTTGGCAGTCCTTGGCTCAACTCAATCACTTATCCAACCCAAATTTACTAGAAATCGGCCAACTGCTAGAAGTGCGTGGAACCCCAGCGTCTGCCAGTGGCGGGGCGTCATCGAGTGTCTCACTCCCAGTCCAATCCAGTCCCACCTCCTTCGGCCAGGCTTTGGTGGATACCGCAAAGGCTTATTTGGGAGCGCCCTATCTATGGGGGGGCACCACACCCCAAGGATTCGATTGTTCCGGGTTTACCCAGTTTGTCTTTGCGAAGAATGGCGTCAATATTCCCCGAACGACTTGGGCACAGTTCGCTTTCGCCAAACCGATAGCGAAATCCGCTTTAGTGCCCGGAGACCTGGTGTTTTTCAATACGTATGCATCGGGTGCCAGTCATGTAGGAATCTACGTTGGATCCGCAGGCGGCTATCGACAGGCCTTTATCGATGCCCCCGCCCCGGGACAAACCGTCATGATTCAGAATCTCAATAACGTGTATTGGGTCAACCATTACTATGGGGCAGGCGTCATACAGCCCTAGCTGCAATAGACGTGTCGACGGGCCCGGAAGGGCCCGTCTTCCTTTTCTTCACCCTTGACGATATTCCCAATGAAACGTGGCCCGATGACAGGGCGTCGGGCCCATTTGGGCAAGAATCGCACGATGCTGGAGCGTCGGATATCCTTTATGTTGGGAGAACCCATAATCGGGATAAGTGGCATCCAAAGCATCCATGTATCGATCCCGAATTACCTTGGCCACGATCGAAGCCGCTCCGATACTAACGGACAATCTGTCACCATGAACCAGCGCTTCGACCCGCCAATCGCCGTGGACTCGCATCGCGTCCGTTAGGACTACATCGGGCACCACCGACAACGCACTGAGCGCCCGCTGCATGGCCTGACGAGAAGCTTCCAAGATATTAATTCGTTCGATAGTGCGTGGCCCCACCATGCCTACCCCGACGCTGAGTGCACGACTGAGAATTTCTGGGTACAAGGAGGCGCGTTGGTGGGCACTAAGAAGCTTGGAATCGTGAACGCCAAGGATTGGCGAAGACGGGTCTAAAATCACGGCTGCCGCCACCACGGGGCCGGCCAAAGGACCGCGTCCCACCTCATCCACTCCCGCCACCAAACGTTGTCGGTCCCAATGCGACTGTTCAATCTGAGATAGCGTTTGCCACAACTGCCATAGTGCCATCGGTGTGTGCTTACGGGGCATCGGACGGCACTTCCCAGCTCTGTCTGCCAAACTGCCCGTCCCGCACCCCTATGAGCACCGCTTGAGCTGTCCGGTGACGATCAACCGCTGCCCCGGCAGTTAGGAATCCTCGTCGCCGCCCCCACTCTACCCATGCCTCGGGATCGGTTTCTTCTGGATGGATTCGACTCCAGGCCTTCTCTGCCAAATCTTCCATTTCTTCCGGCGTGGCCGGGACCACCCCTAAAACCTTAAGGCGCCAATCCTTCGATCGGGATGGTGTCACTACTCCGGGAAGATCGAGCCACTCCCAACCTCCATCAAGACGAATCCATTGGGGCCCGCGCGTCACCCCCGGCTTAGCCCCCGTAGCCACCCTGTTTTTTCCGACCATGCGGTTTAGCAGCGTCGATTTCCCCAGGTTTGGCAATCCTACCACGGCCAACCGATACGGTGCCGGCAATCGCTCTGTAATGGCCGTCCGCAACACCCGATCGGCCTTAGGACTGGTCGCCGACAACGCCACCGCTCCAGCCCCTCGCTCCCGGTACCATCGCATCCATGTATCCGTGGTGGCCGGATCGGCCAGTTCTGCTTTATTGAGCACCACAATCCTGGGAGTCTTACCAACCCAAGCTCCCATCGGTCCGTGCCGTGTCAATTCCGGAGCCCTCGCGTCCACCAGTTCAATAAATGCAGTTAAATAAGGGGCCAACTCGCGAATGATTTTCTGGGTTGCCACCATATGTCCTGGATACCACGACTGTGTTTTCCCCATAGGTCTATTGTAACCACCGGAACTGAGAAAGTGGCCACCAAATCAAAAACGCCTGGCCCGTTAGATTCTTCATCGGCAAAAACCCAAAATAGCGGCTATCAAAACTCTTTGGGCGGTTGTCACCCTCGACCCAGAGCTCGCCCGGCGGTACTTTGACCGGTGCCACATTGATGGACTGACGATACTTCAAAAATGGTTCATGATATCGTTTCCCATTGATATACACCACATTGTTTCGCACACTGATCACATCTCCAGGCACCCCAATCACCCGCTTGATCCAATCTTGATTCTTAATAACAGGCGAACGAAAGACCACCACCTGTCCAGTTTTCGGCGTTTCAAAATCATAAATAAGTTTGTTCACCAGGACCCGATAGTGATTTTGTAACGTAGGTTCCATGGAAATGCCCTGAACCTGAAACGATTCAAATACAAAGGTACGGATTAAAAATGCCAGTACAAACGCCAGCACCACCGTCTCTACGATCTCTAACCATCCGTTTTTTTTGCGAGTCACAGCTTCCCCTCCATCATGACGTGAAGGCGCCCCCCGTCCGGGGAGCACCTTCTGCGCCTGTTAACGACGTTCTTTAATACGGGCCGCTTTGCCACGCAATTTACGCAGGTAGTATAGTTTGGCTCGCCGCACCTTGCCACGCCGCACCACTTGGATCGATTCGATACGAGGCGAATGCAACAAGAAAATTCTTTCCACCCCAACCCCGTAGCTCACCCGGCGAACGATCATGGTCTTAGAAAGCCCTGAGCCTTTTATCGCGATTACGACACCTTCGTACATTTGCACCCGTTCACGATTGCCTTCGCGAATTTTTACCGCCACTCTGACTGAATCCCCAGCGCGAAAGGTCGGTATGTCGCTACGCATCTGATCTTCTTCCAGTAACTTGATGTAGTCCAATTCAACACCTCCTCTACAACTACTGTGTCTCACCCCGACGATCCACCGCGCCGCCTAAAATGTCCGGGCGCCGTCGTCGAGTCACGGACATCTGGGTTTCTTGTTGAAATCCTGCGATCCGTTTATGATCCCCGGACATCAACACCTCTGGGACCGCTATGCCTCGGTAAGTTCTTGGCCGCGTGTATTGGGGACCCTCGAGCAATCCGGAACATACCGTACTGAAGGAATCTTGAGACGCCCCAGATTGAGCACCCAAGGCCCCAGCTTGTAGCCGCGTCACCGCATCGACCATAATCATAGCAGGCAACTCCCCACCTGTCACAATATAGTCCCCGACCGACACTTCGTGGGCGTTCAATAACGTCACGGCGCGTTGATCGATACCCTCGTAGTGTCCGGCCACGATAATTAAATGGTCTTCTTGGGCCCACGCTTCCGCCATGGGCTGCGTGAAGTGCGAGCCTTGAGCCGAGGTGACAATGATCTTTGCTGGTGCCGCGTGACCCATCATCGCCCATTCAACCGCAGGGACCACAACGTCCGCTCTGAGCAACATGCCAACGCCCCCGCCAAACGGGTAGTCATCCGTCGACCGATGCGGCCCCACTCCAAACCGCCGCAAGTCCACGGTTCGCAACTCGACAATTTCCCGATCTTGGGCCCTTTTTAAGATGCTCGCGTTAAACACCTCACGGAACATCTCCGGGAACAAGGTGACCACCTGAATCAGCATTTAGGTTATATCCTCCAAGCCCTCCGGTAAGATAACCTCCATCACTCCGCCCTCAACATCGACAGCCCGAACCACGTGCTTCAATGCCGGAATCAAAAGCGGTTTCAAGGAAGGTCTCTCCACTTCGAACAGATCGTGGTGTCCGCCCGACCGAACAACTTGGCTCAGCGTACCCAGCACGCGACCGGTGTCGCACTCGCGCACCTCGAGGCCCACCAATTGGTACCAATAGTATTCCCCGTCCGGTAATCGCGGCAGACTGTCCGTCGGTACCGATAGCAGTTCTCCGCGCAAGGTCTCCGCTTGTTCCCGATTGGTCACCCCGTCAATCCGCAATAAGACCACATTGCCGTGAATCTGGGCATGCGCCACACGAGACGGTTGTGTTCTCTTACCAACCCAGAGTTCTCGGCGTTTCACGAGACGGTCTAAAAAGTCTGTGGTAGGATACACTTTCAAGGTTCCATCTACCCCATGCGCAGCAACAATCTCTCCGAGTTGGGTATGACCATCCGGTAACGCCCGCATGTTACTCATGCGTTGATCCTACTTGTTTCGCTTCATGAATCTTCCGTAACACACCAGATTGCCTTAACAGCGACCGAGCGGTGTCCGTTGGTTGAGCGCCATCTTTAATCCACTTCATCGCGCGGTCTTCATCAATCTTAATGATGGCCGGGTTTTTCGTGGGATCGTAATAGCCGATTTCTTCAATAAAGCGGCCATCTCGAGGGGCACGTGCATCCGCCACCACCACGCGATAAAATGGTCGTTTTTTGGCCCCCATTCGACGCAATCGAATTTTCACCATGTTGTCTGATTCCTCCTCCCTTGGGCTACCCATATCATCGCATCGGTGGGAATGGTAACTTGGCCAAACGTTTTTTCCCGCCTGGACCCTTGAACTGTTGCATCATCTTTCGCATCTCCTGAAATTGCTTCAACAGGCGATTGACTTCCGGAACTGAGGTTCCGCTACCGTCAGCAATGCGCCGTCTCCGGCTCCCATTGATAATATCGGGACGAAGCCGCTCCTTGACTGTCATGGAATCTAAGATGGCCTCCACCCGGACCAAACTTGAGTCATCCACTTTTCCCTTAAGTTTGCCCATTTGTCCCATGCCCGGTAACATTTCCATCACCTTGGACAACGGACCGAGTTTTTTCACCTGCCGTAGCATCGCACGAAAGTCTTCCAGATTGAAGTTATTGGAAGCAATGCGCCCCGCCAGTTGCTCGGTATCTCCTTGGTCCAGCGATTGCTCGGCCTTTTCGATTAAGGTGAGGACGTCACCCATCCCCAATATCCTTTGCGCCAAGCGGTCAGGCTGAAACAATTCTAGCGCCTCGACCTTTTCTCCTGTCGCCATCAGTTTTATCGGCAGGTCTGTCACGGCACGGATCGACAGAGCCGCCCCGCCCCGTGTGTCGCCATCAAGCTTGGTGATTACGACGCCGGTTAGCGGTAGGGTTTCTTTAAACGCATTGGCTACCCGCACCGCATCTTGGCCGGTCATCGCATCGACTACCAAGAGGGTCTCATGGGCCGGTACGTGACGCTGCATTTGCACCAATTCTTCCATCAATTCGGTGTCCACATGCAAACGTCCCGCCGTATCCACAATCACCACGTCTCGGGCTAACTGCCGACTCATTTGAATACCTCGTTGAGCCAACGCAACCGGCGATTCGTTCAATGCGTGCACGACCGGCACATCAATCTGTGTGCCGAGTGCTTTTAGCTGATCTGCTGCGGCAGGGCGATAGATATCCGCTGCCACTAAGAGCGGCTGACGTCCTTGATGACGGAGCATGAGAGCTAGTTTGGCTGCGGTGGTGGTTTTTCCCGATCCTTGTAGGCCTACCAGATAGATGACCGTAGGCGGGTTAGACGCCATTTTGATCCGTTCGACCCGGCTCCCCATCAACGCAGTAAGCCGGTCCCGAACGATTCGAATGACACCTTGATCCGGAGTCAAGCTTTGTAATATATCCTGACCAATCGCTGCGGATTCCACGCCGGCCAGGAAATCCTTAACCACCTTGAAGTTGACGTCTGCCTCCAATAAGGCCAACCGCACTTCTCGTAGCGCCTCACGAACATCGGCCTCGGTGAGGCGGCCCTTGTTCCTAAGACGCTTGAAGGTTGATTGTAACTTATCCGTCAGGGTTTCAAACATCGGTCAGTCCCTCTTCCACAGCCAGTTCCCGGGCTAATTGCAAAGCCGGCACATCCTGTTGATCCCCAGCCATTCGAGAAATCTCGTGCACTAATCGCATGAGCTTTCTTTGCCGAATCTCGCTTCCCGCAATCAGCCCGAGTTTGCTTTCATACTGCGCCAAGACGCCGGCGGTCCGGTCCACGACGTCAGCTACTGCGGCGCGGCTTACACCAAGCATCTGCCCAATCTCGGACAACGACCAATCCTCTGCAAAATAGAGGTGCCACACTTCACGCTGGTGGTCAGTCAGGAGGGAGCCATAGAAATCTACCAGCAAATTAGCTTGGATGACATCCAGTTTCCCCATCGTCCTGCCCCCATAGTGTAAAGCATTTTCCCTTATCAGCCAAAACTCATTTTAGGGACCGATTCTTGCCTTGTCAATGTATGGGCCGAAAATTATTTCACCACCGCCAATAATGAGCCGGACACGAGACCAGGTGACGTCTCGTGTCCGGCTTCGGGATGCTAGGCCTAGGGCTATCCGGCGCTAGCGTTGGGGGAATACCCTTGGACAACCTCATCATATATCTGTCCCAACTGCACCGCCATATTGTCACTGCGATGGTTGCGATGAATAATATTGTAGCCCGCCACCCCCATTTGATACGCTAATTGAGGGTCACTCCATAATTTTAGAGCATGCGTCCACAGTGTAGTCACATCGCCTGCTGGGGCCAGAAATCCATTGGTGCCATGTTGAATCCAATCTTCGATACCAGGAACCATACTGCCCACCACCGGCGTACCCGACCCAAGCGCTTCGATGACTGCCATGCCCAAGGTGGGTCCGAGGTTGGGGGCAATCACCGCCTGGGCTGTCGCCATGTACATGGCGACAGCCCGGTGCGGCATCGCTCCGAGAAACCGCAAATGCGGTGCCAAGTCATTCGCCAATTGGGCCAACTCCGGGTCCTGTGGTTGACCCTGATTCACCTCACCGCGATTACCTCCAATGAGTAGCAACACCAGATCGTCTGGCAACTCCACGGTCCTCATGTGTTGCAGCACCTCGCGGATGCCTCGACCGGAGTCAAGATGCCCTACGTAGGCCAAAGGTCGCCGAGACAGGCCTAACCCCTTGAGTACGGGACCAGGGTCTCTCGTAAAGAAGTTATTGACATCAAGGCCCGGCGCTACCACGTACAGCGGCACGTTGGGAGCCCACTGATGGACCATGTCAGCTTCCTTCAAATAGGGCACAATGACCGCATCGACATCTCGCAAAATCGACTGTTCATGTTCCTGTCGTACAGTCGAATACGTATCATGGGGTCGTCGGACCCATTCGACCATCTTATAGGGTGAATGAATCCAGGGGGCCTTAATTTCAGCTGCTACCCGTTTCGCTATTAAACCCGACAGCCAAAAATGACTGTGGACCAACTGATATTCTCGATGATTATCCCGGATCCACTGGATCACATCTTCGGCGATCCGGTCCTGGGCCTTCACCCAATCCTCATCGGACAACGGCATCGGCACGGCAGAGTTCATTCGGATCACCTGTCCTAGCTGACCGAGACTGGATCGGTGGGGAAGCATGCTGTGCTGTGACATGGTTATCACATCCACCCCGAAACCCTGTTGTTGAAGATTGAGCGTAGCGTCCCTCACTACGATTTGCTGCCCGCCTAAATCTCCCCCGTCCAACGGGTTCAATGGGTCGGCACTTAGTGACAATTGTAGGACTCGACGTGACAAGCCTAACACCTCCCAGAATAAGACCGGCGCATAAAAAATTCCCGGCAACTTCCCGGGGGACAGGAAAACCCATTACGGTAACTAAAAATCTGCCCTTGAGCCCCCAACGCCTACGAAGTTAGCTGACGGGTTAGGGCCGTGGACATGCCCTTTGCAATCGCAATTCACCCCAGATAATCGGGTTCTCCGTTTCTGTGTTTACAGAATTTGGCGTATTCAAGGTATACCACCACTATAGCGAATTCCTCCTACATGGTCAACGGCCCGATGCCATTGTTCTTCTTTACTCATGTAGACATTTACTCAGAAAATTCCTCGCCCAAAATTGCCCGCACATAGTCCGCCGGATCAAATGGTAAGAGATCTTCCACTTTTTCTCCGACCCCGACAAATCGAATCGGAATCTTTAATTCATGCACGATAGCTAATGCAATTCCACCTTTAGCGGTCCCATCGAGCTTAGTCAGCACAATCCCGGTAACGGGCACCGATTCTAAAAAGACCCGAGCTTGCACTAACCCATTTTGACCAGTAGTGGCGTCAATCACCAGCCACACCTCATGCGGTGCACCCGAAAGTTCTCGCCCAATAACGCGATATACCTTTTGCAACTCCTGCATCAGGTTCACCTTATTTTGCAATCGGCCCGCGGTGTCGATGATAGCCAAATCTAGATGGCGCGCCCTTGCTGCTTGTACCGTATCAAATGCGACAGCCGCAGGGTCTGCCCCCGATGCTTGACGGATCACATCGACGCCAGCACGGCGACCCCACACTTCCAACTGCTCGGTCGCTGCCGCTCGAAACGTGTCGGCAGCTCCTAAAATGATCGATTTATGTTGTTGTTTCAACAAATAAGCGAACTTGCCGGCCGTCGTAGTCTTCCCTGTGCCGTTGACCCCTACCATGAGCCAGACCCAGGGCCCTCCATCAGGCAATGCTAAAGCATCGCTGGAATCCCCCAATTCTTCTTGCATCAAAATCGCCAAGAGGTTCACAACCTCATCGGCAGTTGTCGGGTGGTGTTGCAGGACACGACGTCGTAGTTCGTCTAAAAGAAATCCGGTGGTAGCCGATCCCAAGTCCGCCGAATAGAGAATTTCCTCTAACTCATCCCACAGCTCGTCGTTCCATAAACGGCCGTGAAATAAACTCCGTAGGCGATCACCGAATCCCGATCGCGTGCGGGTCATCCCTTGTTTAAGCCGTTCCCAAAAACCGGGCATTGTGTCCCTCCTCCGCTCTAGGGTACTAGAGCTTCTTCTAACATAACCGAAATTAAGCGGCTTTGCCCCTGGCCATCACCCGCAACCCCCCATAAGGCGTCGGCGGCTGCCATGGTTTCTTTATGGTGGGTCACAATGACACACTGAGCCGTTCGACGAAACTCAGCCAAATACTCCGCAAACCGTAAAGCATTGGCTTCGTCGAGGGATGCTTCTACCTCATCGAGGATCACAAAGGGCGACGGTCTCACCGCAAGCAGCGCGAACAACCATGCAATACCTCCTAGTGCTTTCTCCCCTCCCGACAAGAGGCTCAGGTGCGCCGGCCGTTTGCCCGGAGGCTTGACCCATAACTCAAGGCCCCGATCACCGTCCGCCACAAAGCTTATCCCGCCCTCGCCCCCTGCATACAGAATGCGGCAAGCCTCCCTAAAGCTCTTTTCGACCCGACTCACGGTTACCTCTACCCGGCGATCGACTTCGGCATCCAACTCCGCCAAAGTTTGGAGCAGATCCTGGCGTGCTGCCTGGATATCCTGCATTTGGTTTTGCAAGTATTCGTGACGTTCTTTTAGTTGCTCAAAGAGCATAAGACTCCCCGGAACGATCTGCGCCATCTCGCCCATAAGCTGTTCCAAACGCCGAATTTCCTCCCGAGCCAAAGACTCTTCGGCCGAGCTTAGCGACGCCTGCTCGGGATCGGGAACATACGCTTCCCACTGATGCTCGATCCGGAAGCTGGCTTGTTGGGCTTGGGCAAGCTTTGTCGAGAGCCGTCGTTCCTCATGTTGCAATGCCCGTAGACGATTCTCTAGGGCCAAACCATCTTGTTTTGCCCGATCCCAAGCTTTTCTCGCCTCGCTCTGTTCTCCTCGCCGCAGTTCCACCATTTTAACCCGGTTACCGTGCTGTTCGACCAGGTGTTGCACCGCCGCCGTATGGTCGTGAAGCGCGCGCTCCACGTCCGCCATGAGTTGGCGAAGCCTCTCGTGTCGTGTCTGAACACGGCGACGTTCTTGCTCCATGCGCTCCACGAGGATCTGTTGTTGGCGACGGTTTGCGTTCACATCGCGGAGGCG
>JAKADJ010000226.1 GCA_021820645.1 Bacillota bacterium | reverse complement strand
ATCGCCACTGCTGCTGCCCACGTTAAAGTTCCCGGTGAGGGTTAGGTCATGACCGGTCGGGTTCGCGACAGGATACGACGCGTACACTGGGGTCATGCTAGCGACCTGAAAATGTCCCGTGCTCACCTGATTAATGGTTCTCACTAGCGCGTGAGGCAAGTTCACCGACGCCAAATTGACATTTGACACCGAACCATGTCCTTCGGGAAGATTCACGGTTAGAGGTAGAGCTAAAACTCCCGCAAAAGCCACGCCCGCAGCCGTCAACGCGAAACGCCAAGTGCGTGAACGCCGGCGTTGAGCTCGGTACTTCGGGTGCCAGGAGGGCTGAAAATAAAGCCCCATTTTTTCCCCTAAAGCCTCGTCAAGCAATTGGCCTAAATCATGATCGAGGTCATGACTCATAATGTGATCTCCTTCCAAACCGGTTCAAGCAAAGGTTTCAGATGCTGGCGAGCTCGGTACAACCGCGTTTTTACCACTTGCTCGGTGACCCCGAGGGCTTTGGCGGTCTCCTTTAAACTTCGGTCCATATAATAAAAGAGAAGAATACATTGACGCTCTGGGGCGTTGAGCTTCATCACAGCTTCCAACACCAGCGTACTATCCGATAACAACGGGGTGTCATCAATAGCACCCTGTGTCACCTCCAGAAGGTCGGTGGGATCTTCGGGGTGCCGTTTCAAATGCCGCATACGGTCACGACAGAGATTTGTCACTGTGTGAAACATGAGGGCAGGGGAGAGCGTATCCACGCCCCGACGACCAGCATGCCGCCACAACCGCAAGAAAGCTTCTTGCGCCACGTCCTCAGCATCGGGCCGCGAATGAAGGGTGACGTAGGCATATCGCACGGCCTTATCCCCTTGGGCGTACATAAAATCATCAAAAAC
Source organism: Bacillota bacterium (assembly GCA_021820645.1). The sequence continues at coordinate 3,997 of JAKADJ010000226.1, read as the reverse complement.
TTTTTGGTCATGCGCGTTCGTGGTAAATACCCCCTGTGCGGCGATCCTCTATATTAACGCCAGCAACGTCTATCTGGTTACAGGGACCACCCGAATTGACCTAGCCCCATCAAAAGGCCAATCACGACAAAGACGATTGCGGCCCCGCGTTCGATCCAAGATCCCGGAATCCGGCGAAGGAGGCCCTGCCCGAACCCCACGATGGTGGCGTTGGCTAAAACAAGCGCCAAAGCCGCTACGACACCGATCGCCAGCAAACGCCCCGGATGATGAGCAGCAAAGGCAATCGTGGTCATCTGCGTTAAATCGAGAAATTCGGCCACGAACACCAAGAAAAAGACCCGCACCACGGTCTGAGACGGTGCGCCCACCTCCACCTCCTGCAAGGGGGAGTCGTCGCGGCCGCCGGAATTCCGCCAAAGCCAGACGGCAAATCCTAAAAAAAAGAGAACTTCGACCCAGGTCAAAGGGCGACGGGGCACCAATGAGAGCAGACGGCCGGCCACAAGCGCCAAAACGGTCTGGGCAATCAACGCCAGTCCCGCACCCATCCACACCAATAGGGGCTTATGGCGGCGCAGCAAGGCTAGCGTTGCCACTGAGGTTTTATCCGGCAATTCGGCCAAATACAGACTGGCAAAGATGAGCGTCCAAGTCACTCCGGATTCCCCTCCCATCTTCATTAAGGCTAGTCCAGGGCGCCCGTGGACGCAAGGAGTTACGGTCCAACCACGTCAACCGTTACCGATTGGATCCCCAACCTTTCAACCACGCGCGACCACCATTGGGAACAAAGTCGACTCGCATGCCCTCATTCGTGCCCCCGTATCCATTGCCCCGCCCATAAAACCAGTGCCATGGCCGGATGACTCCGGTACTTTTATGTCAGGTGATGACCGGAAGCGGGAGCCTTCACTGGCCGATGATTTTGTTGGTGGAATGCCTTGACGGATCATCCCAGTGCCCACAAATTCCGCCGATCATGACCGGCCGGTCGACCGATCTGATGCCGTGGGTCCCACATGGGTCGTTCCGGGAAAATCGGCTCCGCGGGCTTCCTACGAAACAGCCTCCACGTCGACGGTCCTCAGCATGGCCATACTCATTTCTGTGCTAGCCGGTTCTGGGGTGAAATGGGACGGATGCCATCTCATCTAGTCTAAAAAAATCCGGGCTTCTTGTCAGCGCGGCAATAACGGCGGCACCCGCGGTCTCGTAAGCTGGCGCTTCCACACCGCCCGAAGCGCGCACTATTCATAGGCGCACAGGCGCCGTCCAGGTTTTCCCGTGTCTAGCAGGCGTTGACAGCCATGGGTTTTTCGGGTGAGCGCCCGAAAGTGCTCTTGCACCACCGGTCTCGGAACTCTTCAAACCCACGCGCTTTTGGTTGGAGCCGGACAACCGGGCTTGGGAGAGGCCTATCATTTTCACCCATAATTGGGTTTTCTGGTATGATAAGAAGCGAACACCGCATGACCGAAAGAGCTGTGCTCGGAGCGGTTTAGTGAGCGAGAAGACCGACCGCGCGGCCCGTTCCGGATGCGCCTTTTGATGCGTGTACTATCGAAGAAGATTTCGTGCTTCGGACGGGAGGGAACAACGTTGGCAACAAGACTAGACTCCACGCAATTGAAGAGTCTTTTTGCCGGACCCAACGCCGGCTATTTAGTTGAAGTCTATGAGCAGTTTCGTCGAGATCCCGAATCTCTGGATCCAGCGACCCAAGAAATGATGCGACAATTATCCCCTCAGGATATCGAAAATTTAGCTGAGGGCGGAACGAACATAGCCACCCCCGCGCTACCGTCAGTATCCTTGGAGAAGATTGTCAAGGCCGTCCAACTGGCCCGCAATATTCGAGAGTATGGTCACTTACAGGCCTCGTTTGATCCGCTGGGTGTGTCGCCGCGCACTGTGGTGGATGACCCCGAGGTTATGGGTATCAGTGACCAGGATCTGGCGCAAATGCCATCCACGATTGTTTGGCCTAATGGGCTTCGCCGGGCTCAAAACGCTCTCGAAGCCATTAATTTATTGCGGCAATTTTATTCCGGACCTTTAGGCTATGATTTTAGCCACGTCCACAATGTCGAGGAACGCGACTGGCTACGCCGTCAGGTCGAAGGGCCTGAACGCGAACAATATATGGACGCTGACGCAAAACGAGCGACATTGCGACGGTTGACCGAAGCAGAAGCTTTTGAGCGCTTTTTGCACACAGCCTTCCCTGGACAAAAACGGTTTTCCATTGAAGGGACGGATGTCCTGGTACCTATGTTGGATGCTTTAGTCGCGGATGGCGTCAAGGCAGGTGCGCACGAGGTCGTGATTGGCATGGCCCACCGTGGCCGTTTGAATGTCCTCGCGCACGTCCTCGGCAAGCCCTATCAGAAAATCTTCTCGGAGTTCCACACGACCGTGAATAAAGATTTGGTTCCTTCCGAAGGATCCATGGGCATTAACGCTGGTTGGACGGGAGACGTGAAATACCATCTAGGCGCCCACAAGTTGGTTCGAGACGGGGAATTAGCGGGTGTACGCATTACCCTCGCAAACAATCCTAGCCACCTCGAGTTTGTGAACCCCGTTATTCAGGGAATTACCCGGGCCGGACAAGAAGATGTCAATCAGCCAGGAGCACCACGGCAAGATATCGACCGAGCATTGTCCATCGCCATTCATGGCGATGCGGCCTTCCCTGGAGAGGGGGTCGTCGCGGAAACTCTCAACCTATCCCGGTTACGCGGGTATCAGACGGGGGGCACCCTACACATCATTATGAACAATGGACTCGGGTTTACAACCGAGCCAAACGATGGTCGGTCAACCCTCTATGCTAGTGACCTAGCCAAGGGATTCGAGATTCCGGTGATGCATGTTAACGCCGATGATCCTGAGGCATGCCTCCGGGCCGCTCGCATCGCCTTCGAGTATCGACGCCGCTTTCACAAGGACTTCCTCATCGACCTGGTTGGGTACCGCCGTTGGGGTCACAATGAAGGCGACGAACCTATGTACACCCAGCCGCTCTTGTACCAAAAAATCACCAAGCATCCCACGGTTCGCGCGCTTTACGCTGAAACTCTTGGGAAAGAGGGGATCATCAAGCCTGGGGAAGCAAACGAGTGGCTTAATGACGTCCAGACGATGCTCAAAAGTGCCAAGGATGCGCTCGGCGAGCCATCAGGCACAGACGAGGAAGAGACGAGCACCTGGCGCGATGCGCTGGTCGGCCTTGCCGAGAGCACCGAAATCGGCGAGCAGACATTGATGGAGCTGGCCGAGGAACTTCATCAGGTACCACCCGGCTTCACCATAAACCCTAAGCTGGACCGCCAACTGAAACGGCGGTTGCAAAATGTACGTGCGGAAGGCGCCATCGATTGGGGCTTTGCCGAGTCCCTTGCCTTTGCCTCGATTCTCCGCGACGGCACAGCCATACGCCTAACCGGTCAGGATTCCGAGCGAGGCACCTTCAGCCATCGCCATGCGGTCCTGCACGACGGCAATACTGGCAAAATCTATACGCCGTTGCAACATCTGCCCTCGGCAAAAGCGACCTTTAGCGTTTATAACAGCCCCTTATCGGAAGCGGCTGTGTTGGGATTTGAATATGGCTACAGTGTGGAATCGCCTCGCACACTTACGTTGTGGGAAGCACAATTCGGAGACTTCGCGAATGCCGGGCAAGTAATTATTGACCAATTCGTGGCGGCTGCACGATCCAAGTGGAAGGAACAGTCCGGTCTGGTCATGCTCTTGCCGCATGGGTATGAAGGGCAGGGTCCGGAGCACTCCAGTGCCCGTCTCGAGCGGTATCTGCAATTGGCTGGCGACAATAACGTGAGGGTCGTGAACTGCACCACAGCTGCCCAGTACTTCCATTTGTTGCGACAGCAGGCGAATCTCGTCCATCGAGACCCGCGCCCGCTTATCGTGATGACCCCAAAGAGCTTGCTTCGCCACCCGCTGGCCATGTCCTCGCTGAAGGACTTGG
>JAKADJ010000225.1 GCA_021820645.1 Bacillota bacterium | reverse complement strand
ATTTAGGAGGTATTCCCATGGTCTTGGGATGTGATCCCGGCATAGACCCGGACGTCCCCGCATTGTCGGTCGTCGAGGTGCGAAAGGCGTTCCGGGAGCGGGAAGCTGGCGAGCGTCAGTGGCACCAAGTCGACGCGGTATCCGGTATTTCCGTAGACGTACCGCGGGGTGAAATTCTTGGCATCTTGGGGCCAAACGGATCAGGCAAGTCCACCCTGATTCGCATGATGGCCACTTTGTTGTTACCGGACGCAGGGCGGGTCGAAGTATTTGGCTTCGATGTGGTGAAACATCAGCTTCGCGTCCGTCGACTGATCAACCGGGTGTCGGTCGAAGCGAGTTTCTTTAAGAAATTGACGGCGGAAGAAAACTTGGCCTACGCCACCGGACTCTATGGCGTGCCCAACCGCGATGCTCAGAAAGAAGCCCGTCAAATCCTCACGCGGCTGGGGCTTCCGTTAAAAAAGCTGAAAGTTCCCTTGGAACAGCTATCCCGAGGACAGCAGCAAAAGGTAGCCATCGCACGGGCCTTGTTGACGTCACCCACATTAATGTTGCTAGACGAACCCACGACAGGGTTGGATCCCAAATCTAAACGGGAAGTCCAGCAATTTGTGTTGGAGGTTCGAGAGACGCACGACGCCACCATTGTCATTTGCACCCATGATATGGAAGAGGCGGAACGCCTCTGCGACCGCGTCGCGATTATCAATCGCGGCCGTTTCGAAGCGCTGGATACGCCCCAAGCTTTGAAAGCGGGTTATGGGGGGACATTGGAAGCGGCATTCTTTGCGCTCATTGGAGAAACGTTGGAAGAGGAAGCCGAGTAAGAAGCGGAGGAGGCACTTTTTATGTCAGTCATGGTCGGCGAAGGCCGTGCGATTTGGTCATTGGTTCGCCGCAACTTCCACCTGATTCGTCGCTACCTAGGGTGGGAATTGGTGTTTGGGTTTTATAACGTGATTAACACCCTCACCATTGGACTCATTGGTTTCACCATGCCAGCCGGGCCGACGCGAAACCGCATGGTCATCTACCTCGCCATTGGAGCGCTCTTGTGGAACTTTCTCTCGATTTTGTTTCAGGAGGTATCCAACTCGGTGCAGTGGGAGCGTTGGGAAGGAACCATCGAGTATAGCTTCATGGCCCCCATCCGACGCCTGACATATCTTCTCGGCGTCTGTATCTGGGCGGTCCTCTATGGCATGGTGCGGACCCTGGTGGTTTTGGTCGGGGTGGCTTTGTTCTTTCACGTGAGCCTCAAGGGAGCCGATCTTCCTGGCGCTGCCTTGGTTCTCTTGGTCTCCTCTGTGCCGTTTATTGGTCTTGGCTTAATGGCGGCGGTACTCCCCCTGTTATCGACCGAACGGGGCGCTCAAGCGACCCAAGTGATTCAGGGCGTGCTGCTTTTGGTGTCCGGTGTTTATTACCCCATTTCTGCGTTACCTCATTGGATTCGCTGGGCGGCGGTGCTCTCGCCGGCTACGTACACCTTACGGGCGGTGCGGCGAGCCGTGTTGTCTGGGGCTCCGTTACATTCACTGCTTGGCGTGTCGGCAGGGTTGTTGGCGTCGGGCTTGATTCTTATCCCCATTGGGCTCGCTATTTTCATGGTGGCCGAGCGCTATGCGATGCGCACGGGATCCCTAAAGCGAAATGGCTAAATGGGGCATGAGTGTCAAAGTAAACGCAAGCTTGGAAGCACGGGAAAGAGGAACCGATGCTAACGACAATGTCGTACAGAATTCTCCGGAACGCGGCGATGTTTTCGCCTGATTTTGCGGCGCGGGGAATTCCGGTGTTCTTCTCTTCGGTTTTACTTAGCATGGCCAACGACTGGTGCTTTGGAACCAAAGGGAAGTGAGAAAGCCCGCAACATGGAAAAATCGGGTAGCCAGCTTCTGCTGTGCTGGGGAGGCGCACGGCTTGGACGACCTCACGAATCCGAGGGTAGCAATCCTTGATGCGCATACGGGCCGGATAGTGCATGATTAGCTATGTGAATCATATCCCCGAAGAAGCTCTCTGATGGGGAACCTGTCTACTGGCCAGAGAGCCCTCAGCCGCTGCTAACCCGACACTCATGGTCAAAAACTGGCACCGGAGGACGGGACAACAAAGGAACCCTGTGATGGAGTGCCGAATTATAACACGCAAGCTCGTCGTATCACCATCGGGCATAGCAGGTGCCCTATTTAACGCCCGGGTGACACCAGGGCTTACAGGCCTAAGAGGAGCGCTAATGTTTGACGGTAATGAAATTCTGAAGACGAATGCATCAAACGAATGGTGGGTTTTTTATCCCTTGACAGGGTTGTCCATCACGGGCCCTCTCGATTCGCTTGAAACGCCCATTTTTGGAGATGCGACAATAGTCTCAAAAGAGCAAGCCGATGTCTTGCTGGAGCAAATCGACCCCGATAGGAAGACAGACAGCAAATCAGATCTGCCGTTTGTAGTGAATTACAGGCTGCCGCTACACACAAACTTCCACTCTCACTTGGCTATAAGGCGTAGGGGGTCAATGCCTAAAGGCCACTTGAGCTCTGAGGATTCTGTAAGAAGCCTATCGTCTGATAGAGCTCGTGGGTTGGCGGCGCTTCTCACGGTGGTATTTTTGGCTTCCAGTCTCAACGGCAAGACATGTTGCCTGGAGGAGCAAGTACATACCGGTCCGTCCCGTCACCTACTGTCGATAAATTTCAACGGTCCTGACTTGACCTATTCATCGGGGGACGTGGGTAGCTGGAATTACGATATCAGGATCCCGAAAGACGTAATCCACGTATCTCGTCATGACGTGGAAGCTATATTTCACCAGCAGCCATACAGCCTGTTGGCACCAATAATCACTGAACAGCGGGTTCCTGTGTCCTCATCCTTGAAGAAAGTTTTGACACAAGCAGTCATTCGTCTGGCCGACGCCATCATGTCCATCGAAGGTTCCTCCCAATTGCTTGGCGCTGTTACCGCGATAGAAATGTTATTGACCCAATCCAACGACAAGTATGAAAGCAACGGGAGACGCTTGGGTGCGTTATTAGGCAAAGAAGTACTGGAAACCTTGGATGCGGACGGCGTGTTCCACTCCCGGCATATGTACGTTCATCGAGGGCTCAAACCGGAAAGATCCGACGTCGCACACCGCGCGATCATGCTCAGTATGCTGGCCATATTTCGTTATGCCTACTTGGCGTATGAGTTCAATCAAAAAACCGCCCTGGTGGATTACTTGGATTTCGTATCGTTGTCAGACAGACTAGTCAGCATATGGGAAGCAAAGGGCAAATCGGTTAATTTCATGCTTCATGAACGGACGGGATTTGACCTTCCCTACACGACGTGGTTGGTCAAACTCTTTAGCGAGAGGTAACGATTGACGAAGCCAAGGCAATGACGGCGGGGCGAATATCCGACGGGAACTCTTGAGGTTTCCGCGAGGAAAGGCGAGGTGTTGAGTTTGGAAGGCGTGTATTCCCTACCTGAGTTGTCCCGCATGATTACGCACTATACGGGCCAATCTGTGACGCAGCTCGCCGGAATTCGGCCCGGCGTCGGGCAAGCACAACTCGTATCGGGGATGTACGTGCTGAAGGTGAGGCAACACCGGTCGCACCTCGTCGATGAACAGCAGGTGTTGGAGTCGCTTGGGACGTTTGGCGTGCCTGTCGAGCGCCTGTTGCACATTTGGCCAGTCGATACGGACCGTGCCTTGTGTCTGTACTCCCATGTTGGCGGAGAGCCATTGGCTTTGGACGCTGCCTTGTCGCGGTCCGCGGTTCTCGGCCGTCAGATCGGCGTCTTACACCGGGGACTGGCAACCATGGTCGGAAAGACCGATGTCCCCGTGGGAAAGCTGCCTGAAGCAATCATCGATTCGGTCGTTCCCGCGCTAGCCCATGCGGGAAGCCCGCTACTCATGGTGCTCAAGGAACAACTACTGGCGCATGAGGATGCGCTGTGGGACTTGCAAGGGTTGCCCCGACAACTCATTCATCGCGACGCTCACATTGGAAACATGCTGTTCCAGGATGACATGTTCGCTGGTTGGGTCGATTTTGACCTTTGAGAGACGAATTTCCGCATCTTCGATGTGTGTTACTGTGCCGCCGGCCTCCTTGCGGCGCAATTCACAGACGCTGCGTGGAGAAATCAGTGGTTTCCGGCCGTTCGGGCGATGGTGGATGCTTACGGTGAGGTCGTCGGTTTAGTCGCCGCAGAGGTCGAAGCGGTGTGGATAGTGATGGTGGCCATCGAAGCGCTGTTTGTCGGCATTGGAGTACGGCGGGATCCGCAGGCGGCCGAGCGGACGGCCGCGATTTGTTTCTGGTTGTTGGAGCAACGGCATCGATGGCGACCGTGAGACCTTAGGTAGTGAAAAATCGTTTTAATCCCTGCGGGACATCTTGCAATACCAAAAGTACACGAGAGTTGATGGTGAAAAATGCATACTGGGTGGAATTGGTTGGATATCGTTGGCGGGGCAAATGTTATCGCATTCATCGCCCTAACTGGTGGTGCCGTGTACTACGCCAAGGAATCTGGCAAAGTCCAAAAACAGCAAGCGTCGATTCAAGAGAAACAAGCAGACCTCATGGAAAGGCAGATCGCCTTAATGGAGGCGGAACAACGCTTTAATCAGAGACAACTGCTTGAGCCACAAATGCACGAAGCGAACAATCGCAAGGCACGATTCACGGAACTTGCTGACCTTGTGTTACACCATGCACATACCATGTTGATGCTGGCGGGAGATGAGACAGACGTCGACGGCCAGATCGTTAACTCTACCATGAGATCATGGTTGGAGGATAAGCAAAAGTTTTTTGACGAGCTATTCACGGCAGGGCTTGACCCCGGGGATATTCGACGCATTAAGGAGTTGCTCATCACTATGCGGAA
>JAKADJ010000224.1 GCA_021820645.1 Bacillota bacterium | reverse complement strand
GGCGTTGTTGAGCGCGGTTCACACGGAAAGGATTCAAGGGGCGCTGTTGGACGTTCGGGAAGTGGAACCACCCCCTCCCGATGACCCGCTGTTGGGTGAACCACGTATTATGCTTACGCCTCACATTTCGGGTCTCACGAAAGAAGCAAGAATCCGGACGGCAACCGTAGTGGCCCACGACGTGGTCCGCGTGTTATCGAATCAATCGCCACGGGCGAGCGTTCTATGATAGGGTGGCATCAGGAGTTAGTGAAGTGTGGAGGAGTAGTCAGATGGAGACGGCCCCAAGTAGTGGCATGAAATACATCGAACCCTTGAGTTTGCAAAGTTTTGTGGAGAAGATTTTTCGAGCTCTAGACGTGCCCAGGGACGACGCCTGGGTTGCAGCTCATGTCTTGGTCGATGCAGATCTCACAGGCCGCTATACGCATGGCGTCAGTCGGTTACCGTTGTATGCTACCCGGCTGAAAAGAGGGGTGATGAATGCTCGGCCAGATATCCGATTCGAGTCGGGACCATTTCCCATCATGACCCGGATGCATGGCGATAACGGCTTAGGACCGGTTGTGGCCTGGCGTGCGATGGAGCACGCCATAGCGCTTGCCAAACAATTTGGCATGGGCGTGGTGGGGGTTCATTTGTCGAATCATGCTGGGGCCATGAGTGCCTATTGTGAGGCTGCCGCTAAACAGCGCGTGATCTTGATGGCCTTGACCAATAGTCCGCCGGGCATGCCCCCGTGGGGGGGTAAAAAGGCATTCTTAGGCACTAACCCCATAGCATTTGGAGTGCCTCGAGGCGACACGACGCCTCCTATTGTGGTAGATTTGGCCACCTCGGTGGTAGCCCGTGGAAATATTATTCAAGCGGCGCGGTTGGGGACTCCAATCCCCGATGGATGGGCGATCGATGAGATGGGACAAGCTACCACGGATCCGAATGCGGCCTTAAAGGGAGCGGTGCTTCCGATGGCCGGATCTAAAGGGTACGCGTTGGCCTTGATCGTGGAGATCTTTTCGGGAATTTTAGCCGGGGCCGGTGTCGGCCCGGCAGTAAAAAACCCCTATAATGACTTTTCTGGTGCGCCTAACGTGGGGCATTTCTTTTGGGCGCTTAATCCGGCGGGATTTGGGCCCTCCGAAGCCCTATACGAGGCACTCTTAGACCTCGAAACCGATATCCGGCAAGTCCCCCCCATTGGGACGGAAAGTATTCGTCTACCGGGTCAACGTTCGGATCATCAGCGTCGAGAATCACTTCAGCGTGGGATTCCTCTAGACCTCGATCTTTTGGCAAACTTAGGCGTCCTCGCTGAAACGTTGGGGGTGGAGCCTCTCGTCGCTCATAGTGAGGGATTCGACGGAGGGGACCCTCATGTTTGAGCAAATTTCGCAAAATATTTCGCTCCGAGACCGCATCGTGCAAGACATTTTGGCCAAGATCGAATCGGGTGCATTGGTGGCCGGCGATAAGCTGCCGACTGAGCGAGATTTGTCGGTTCAACTGAATGTGTCGCGAACCACTGTGCGTGATGCGTTACGGACATTAGCCGGCCTCGGGGTCATTTCGATTCAACATGGGCGTGGCATCTTCGTCCAGGGCACTCAAGGCACCGCCTTGGGGAATGCGCTGTGGGCACCATTTGTGGTGCGGTCGGATACGGTGGCCGCCCTGTTTGAGGTGCGTAAGGCGTTGGAGTCTTCAGCGGCCGAATGGGCTGCGGTCCGTGCCTCAGAGGAAGAACGCCAACTGTTGAGACGATTAACCACCGAAGCAACTCGAGTCGTGTCGGAGTGTCATGTGGACTTTGAGGCAGCCGCCGATGTCGATCAGGCCTTTCACACCGCGTTAGTGACCGCCTCCCATAACCCGATTGCGGGGCGGATGATGCTTAACTTATTGGATTTACTGGAGACGGTCAGAAAACAAAGCCTGGCGATTCCAGGCCGGGCCCAGCAGTCTGTGGACGACCATAAAGAGATCAGCGAAGCGATTCAGAGTAAGGATCCCGAACGAGCCCGTCAGGCTATGTTGCGCCACTTAAGTGGCGTGGAAAGAGCCATTTTGAAGAATCTTGAGTAATGTGGTCGTTGCCCCACACCGATGTCCCCATCTCGGAATGCAATAAGGGGTGGTGGCTTCGAAAGGATTCGTCGTACGCATAAATGAATGCCCACACGGCGGCAGCGAATGAGGTTCTTGGCCGCCATTTTGGAGACGGCAGAACACGGGTCGAGCGTACCATCAGGTTTCGTGTGTGGTATTGCGCGTCCCCCTCGGGGTCCTTCCAATCCGATCGGGATTGGAATAAGTTTCTGACCTGGTCCTGGTTGCGACACCTTTCGACTTGTGGCAGGATCAAGAGGTTAGTGATCTCGGCATCTAGAATGGGGCGCCATGACAGTAAACCAAGAACCATCGAGTCCCTCGGTATCCGGCCAGGGAAGTTTATTAAAAACCGACCAAATATCCCGTTGGGCATGGGTGTGGGCCTACACTGCGATCGTGACCACATTGGCCGTGGTGCGCTACGGAATGTTTGTGAGCCACGGATATAGCTTGGCAGGATACTTGACGGCTTTTGCTCTCATCCTGCACGGCAACAGTGCTCTCCTGGCATCGAATTTGCTGACCCAGCATATCGCTCTGCAGCACGCCTGGGCTCTATGGGTGCTGGCTCCGTTCGCGAAATACTTCGACCTCAGCTTCCTATTTTTTGCAAGCGCGTTCTGGGTAGGGACGGGTAGTTTAGCGATTTGGCGGATTGGACTGATGCTGGGACGTGATCGGGGAACCATCATGGTGGCCAGTGTGCTGTACTTGTTATATCCCTCCATGATCGCGGCGAATATCTACGACTTTCATTTAATGGTTTGGGCGAGTCCGATAATTGTGTGGCTCGTCTGGTATGCGTTAGACCGTCGTTGGGTGCCCTTCTTGGCTTTACTGGTGCTCGCCACGGGAATTGGAGTGGGCGTGTCTGGGGCGTTGTTACTGACTGGCTTGGGCCTTATTCTCTGGCGCAGAACCGTGTGGTTCGGGCTTCTGGTTGGGGCCTTTACCGTCCTCTATTGGGGCATTTCGCATGGGCTTTCGTGGCCCTTGCAAGAAGGGCTTAGGCAGGGGCATATCGATCTTCGGACGGTCTTGTATTTAGCCTGGATTGTGTTACCCGCTGCGATAGCTGTGGGAGGGCTGATGCTCCGTAAAGGTCTTTACAATGTGTGGTGGGTGCCGGTAGTTGCGCTGGTGGGATTTAATGTGATGCAGGGCACGGTGCAGTCTACGTCGCCATTCACCGACGCCAGTGCCTGGATTGCACCATTTTTGGCCCTCATCGTGGTGTCGGCTGGACACTTTCCTTCGCGCCTTAAAAAATTGGCGCTACTGTGGACGGCCGGATGGGTGGTGTTGATGGGGGGCTATCTCTATCACGCGACGTGGCGTCCCCGGCCTACCAATGTGGCCGAGCTCCACACGGCATTGGCTATGGTCCCGCAACATGCGACGTTGGTGGGTCAAAGTTATATTCTCCCGCACCGTCGCGTGAACCCCAACAACATGCCCGCCTTTGCCTTAGGTCGGATCGTGATTCCGGCAGGCACCTATGTGTTGATTGACCCGTCGGTGTGGGACGGCTACACTCCACGGACGCTGTTGACGGAGTGGCAGACTCGCGCGGCACGAGCCCGAGGAATCCATCTCTTGTATCACCATAGCGGAGTGTGGTTGTTCCGGACAACGCAGCCGATCGTCCCGATTCACCAGGGTTGAGTGCGTCGGAGTCGATGGATAGAATGAGTGGGACAAAGGGTTAAGGAAGGGGTCAATGCGTGGACGATGCATCAACGAGCTTTCTGGGGGAGAACGGGAAATGGCATCGACTGATCCACAGAGTACGGGGCATGGGACTATGGTTTGAGTTGACTCGTAATCTGGCCTCTCGGGATGTCGAAACCCGTTACAAACATTCGCTCTTGGGACTCTATTGGGCCATTATTAACCCCTTGGTAACGGCCGCCATCTTTGGCTTCATCTTCGGGGTCATTTTCCACGTATCGACCAAGCCGATTCCGTATGTGGTGTTTTATTTAGCGGGGCTAACGTTTTGGAACTTTTTTGCCAACGGCATCATGTCCGCCGTTGGTAGCGTTTCGGGGAACGCGGCGTTACTCGCCAAAATCTATTTTCCCCGCGTGGTGTTGCCCACCGCGTCGATTTTGGCGCGATTCATTGATTTTCTGTTCTCGTTGGGCGTTTTCATCATTTTCATCCTGATTTATCGGGTTCCGGTGCATTGGACCAGCCTCTGGCTTCCAGCCATTTTGCTCATCCAAATTTTCTTCACCATGGGCATCGGGTATATGGTCGCTGCCTTGAACGTTCTTTATCGGGATATGACTCAGCTGATGGGGCTATTGTTGATGGTCTGGCTCTATTTCTCGCCCGTCATTTATCGACTGTCCGCAGTGCCGAAGACGCTACAAACGCTCCTGCTTATTGATCCCATGGGCACCATCATTGAAATGGAGCGCAATGTGATTTTTACCGGGCGCATCTTGTATCCCGAATACTTGTGGGTGGCCGTGGCGTGGACTGGTGTGGTCTTTTTAGGGGGACTGGCGCTCTTTAAGCGGGTCGAACCCATGTTTGCCGAGGTGATGTAATGGCGGCGATTCGAGTCGAACAGGTGTGGAAGCAGTTTTTGCTGAAAAAAGACCGGGCGGATAGTGTTGGACATTTGTTGCTACGCATGATTCCGCAACCACACAGTAAGCGGCCCAAAAGCGAACCGTTTTGGGCTTTGCAGGACATTACGATCGATATGGCTGAGGGCACCAGCTTCGGTATTGTGGGAAATAACGGGTCGGGGAAAAGTACGCTGTTAAAGATTTTGACCCGCACCATGACCCCTACGCGGGGCTCCATCCCGGTATCCGGCCGGG
>JAKADJ010000223.1 GCA_021820645.1 Bacillota bacterium | reverse complement strand
CGGATGTGGGATGCGGACAGCCGAAGCCAAGATGACCGGGTGGTCATCAATATGGGGGAAGCGCAAGGGGCCCTGGAGGTCATGGTTGAGAAGCTCGATCTGGTGTCTGAGGTCATTCGCCATTTCGATTTGATTCGTACGAACGCGGACAAGGGGCAAAAGGTGGTCGAGAAGCTGAAAAAGGAGATCGTACTTCAAGCAACGGCGGTGGCTAATGCACTGGCCATCGATTTGAGCGATTAGACGGCTGTACAAGGATAAGGATGGAAGGGAGGGGGGCAAAGGCACCCTCTTCTCGCGAAAGGAATTTCTTGACCTCGTCGAGAACTCTCCTTAAATAAAATTGGCGAAGCGTCATGACAAGCTATAGGAGCATTCATGCATGGACGACAGGACGACACCGGCACATTGGTATATCGTTGTTGGGCAGCAGGGGCGGGCGAATTTTGAGGGGGCCCTGAAGGCCGAGACTTGGGGAGCGAAAGCCGAGAGCAAATTTGAGGATCAAGCCCAGGGAACTATCCAAGCGGGAGACTTTGTGCATTTTATCGTTGCCCCGAAGTGGGCCGGAGAGGGTTCTCCACCCGTAGGATTTCCCCGGGTTCCCCTCGAGCGTTATCAAGTTAAGGCGGACGAGGTTGTGGTTCGGGTCACGAAGGGAATGTTCCATGATTCTCATCCAATTTGGGACGATGACATCTATCCAGTACGGTTTCAATTTGCTGTCCATGAAAGGAAAGACGGGGTGTTGTTTTCTCCCGATGGGGTTTCGGATACGGTTCGAGATGCGGTACGTCGGTCTCTTATCGGCCAGGGACGGGCAATCTTTGCCACCCGGGTGTCCTTACGAGGGGCCATTCATGAGGTGCTGAGCACCTACGGCGAGGCTGCGCGTCGTCCGTTCCCTCGCCACCCCGCGGCCGACGTGATCAAACGCACGATCCCAGAAGCCCTAAAGGCTTTCCTTCCAGAGAATCGCTACAACGTTTTGGCTTCGGTCGGACAGGGTAATTGGGCGGCCGTTCCTTGGGTGGCCATTTTAGATGTTGAGCGCGCGGTCAACATTCGCGATGGTCTCTATGTGGCCTTCTTGTTTAGTGCTGAATTAGATCAGGTGGTGCTGGCGCTCATGTTTGGCGTTAGCGGGACCCATGGTGAGCCCGCCAGGCGTATACGCCGATCGGTGATGGCCCGGGTGCAACAAGTGCGACAAGGTCTACATCTGGGAGGGCAGACGTGGCAACTTGACCGAGACTTGGCGCTGGCCGAGCGGGGTGTGGGCGCCAAATATGCCGATGGTATGGTACTATACCGCGCTTTTTCGCGTGATCGACTGCCGTCTGATTCAGAGTGGCAGGACTTACTCCAGCAAGCCCTCGAACTTTATGATGGGGCTTTCAACGTATTGAATGCGGCCCCCTCATTACTTCCATCTGCGGCCCGTGAGACGACCGCCTCCTATGGGAAGAAGGCCTTTGATTTGGACGCGGCCATGGAAATTCTGGGCCGGTTGGGTTATCGCATTTCCCCTGAGCGGTTTCTTAATGTGTTGTTGGCCCTTGAGGTTCGTCCCTTTGTCATCTTTTCGGGGCGTTCGGGCACCGGGAAGACCACGCTCAGTCGGATTTTGGCGGGATTGTTTGGCTGGGAGTATCACCAGGTGGCAGTGAGCCCGGCGTGGGCGGATCCGGCCGACCTCCTCGGGTACATGAGCCCGTTGAATGGTCAACGGGTGCCAGGGGCATTGGAGTCCTTAATTCGCTCGACCCATGCGGAGCCATTATTATGTTTGGATGAGTTTAATGTCGCGAAGGTGGAGCATTACTTTTCGGATTTCATCAGCGCCATGGACGCGGGTGAGAACGGGCGGTTTTGGGGAACGAATGAAAACCTGTCCCGTCTTTCATTCGCGAGCAAAATGGACTTGCATTGCCCGGCGGATCTTCGGGTGATTGCCACCATGAACTTTGACGATTCAGTGCAGTCTATCACCCCCCGCGTATTGGACCGGGCCAACCTGATCGAGTTTGATATCCAAAGTGCTGACGAGTTGGTTGTCAACCGGGGTCTCGAATGGTCCCCATTGGACGAAATGGTGCCGTTTGCGTGGCCTTGGGACGAAAAAGGAAATATGTCGGATGATCGGGAGACAGAGGACGCCATTCGTCGGCTCTGGCAATCAATGAACGGGTCCCGGGGGCAATTCGGCCATCGCGCAGCCCAAGAGATGTCTCAATACGTGGCCCTTGGCCTCCTTTATCGGGGCGTGTTTTCTTGGACTGAACAGGAGGCTCGCGAGCGTTTTCTGGATCATCAGATCGTTGAGCGGCTATTACCGAAATTCCATGGAACCGCATCCAGCGGCGACATTAATCACCTCGCTCACCTGGTGGCTTTGCTCATTGAGAGGCCCATGGATGGGGATGGGGCGGCCGATCGGCAAGCTTTGATTGACGAAGCCCATAATCGGGGGGCGTTCCCACGGACGGTTGCTAAGATACAACACCTTTTCGAGACTTATACCGAGGATGGCTATGCGTCATACTTTTGAATTATTGCGCGTAACCACGCCACTCGGACGGTTGGTATTCCTAGGGCCGACGGTCATGCCGATTGGGACTCAAGCGCCCAAAGGACCTCACGCACACCCCGTGGGATCGGCTGCGGTTGATCCGGCCGACGGGGTCGTCCTTTACGACCACGTTTCGTATCAGGTGCAAATGACGGCCCGGAGCCCCGTCCGGGTTACCCTGGGCGATCGGATTTTGGACATCCCTTGGGTATCTCACGGGCCCCTGGCGGTCGCAACCCACACACTGAATTTCCGTCAAATTGGGTGGACTGAACTTAAATTGGGGGAGGAAGGCGTCCGGATTCGGGTCCTTTCGCGGAAGTTGGATTACGAAACAGATTATCGAACCATGGTCGAGGACTTAGAGAATCAAGTTAGGGGACTGACGGCTCGTCTCATCAGCCACATTGTCAATCCCATGGATGCTTCCGAATCGTCGCGTGACCTCTGGAGCTATTGGCTTGCGTTGTTGGAAAGATTGTGGGCGGACCTCGCTTCCGACATTAAGCAGGCCTGGCGGACCCTTCCGCCTCACCTGGTTAAACAGGAGCAGATGACGGATGTGGGCCGCATCAGGAGACCTGGGCTAGGAGATATGCGCCGATATGCCGAAGGAAAGATTCGCGTGTACACAGAAATTCGTCGTTGGGAAGAGTTAACCCCAGAGCGCCTTTATATCATGCGACTCGCTTTCGATGTTCATGGGCGGCTTAGCCGGATTCGGGCGAGTGCCCCCAAGCTCTTGGACAATGTTCGGCTTCGGATCATCTGGGACGAAAGTGGTCGGCTAGCGCAACAATTGGCTCGAGGTTGCGGTTTGGAGCGGGCAGTTGGGGTTCCCCGAATCCCGATGTCACCGCTGGCTCAATCCCATCCGGCACTGTCGCGGGTGGTTCGCTGGCACCGTCTGCTCCGACGCGGGCTCTTTCCCAATGGCGACAGTTATTTTGTGGGGCCAAAGGATATTAGTCTTCTTTACGAATATTGGTGTTACCTTACGATTGTCCGGATGGTGGTGGAGGAATCTCGCGGGCAACTCGTGGTTGAACCCATGGCTTCGGTTCATCCCCGCGACATTGCCTTAGGGGGTGGCAAGGGCTCGGCGGCCCGCGTTCAACTACCCAACGGCCGAAGCGTCCAGGTAGTTTACCAAAAGCTCTTTCGCGGGCCCACGGTGGCCCAGCAGCCCGATCACGTGGTTCAACTCAGCGGGCTCGGTTCTTTGACGACGGTCTTTGATGCCAAGTATCGGTTTGAGCTAGACAAAGAGGCTCTGCTTCATTATGGGGGCGGTCTTCCCATTCCGCCCGTCGCCACCATTAACAGCATGCACCAATATCATGATGCCATCGTGGTGAGCCATCCTCCGTACAATCGCCTGGTTGACCGTGCTATCGTCCTCTTTCCTCTGCCGAAGCAGTATAGCGAAAGTTGGCGCCAGCATCGATTCTACCAAAGCATAGAGGCGGTTGGGGTAGGTGCCCTGCCAATGGTGCCAGGGGGCTCCGATCAGTATCTACGAGAGGCGATACAGGAGTATCTCAACCGGAACCTTGACCGCTAACGGGACATCCCGTTTGGTCACTTATGGCGGTCTTGCAAGCCTATCTCCTTGCGTCCATAGAGGGGCACATCCGAGGCCATGGGCAATCGGGGAGTCCGGAATGTCTGTCTCCTGTCTCTTCTGTGCTTTCGCCATGCTGGCGCATGGACGGTGGCCACCCGCAGAGACTCCGCGGCTACAGGTGGTGACCAGTCTAACCGGTATCGGGCCCGTATGTGGACGTCACCTTTACGCTCTCCGTAAAAAGAAGACTCCAACAGGATTCCCACCGAATCAGTGGATAGGGTCATACCCATCGACAACAATATGACTCAGGCACGCGACCGAAATTGGCTTTCGACAAATCAAGTGAATTATTACAGGGGCACGCATTCGCGGACATTAGACTGTTTCCTGGCCTCTCTTAACTTCTGGGCTGCATTCAAGTTGGGATTGTTTCCTAGGATTCTCCGGCCTTTCAAGGATCTCGAGTGGTTGACAGGATCGGGCATAACGGGTAAAATAGCAGAGCGGTTGATGGTCTTCGCCTTGACCGCACCAATTGAATTTTGGATGGGTGCCCGAGTGGCTAAAGGGGGCGGTCTGTAAAACCGCTGGCTAGCGCCTACGTTGGTTCGAATCCAACCCCATCCACCATCATACATCGCGGGGTAGAGCAGCCAGGTAGCTCGTCGGGCTCATAACCCGGAGGTCGCAGGTTCAAATCCTGCCCCCGCAACCAATATGCTCACGTAGCTCAGCAGGTAGAGCACGTCCTTGGTAAGGACGAGGTCACCGGTTCAATCCCGGTCGTGAGCTCCATTTTTATTTTGCGCTT
>JAKADJ010000222.1 GCA_021820645.1 Bacillota bacterium | reverse complement strand
CGGTAAGCACCACATGGCCATCGAGCGCCTCATCGTATTCCGTGAGCGCCCCAATCCGTAACAAAGTCCATCCATCGGATTCCCCACTGTAACCCACGCTGGCCGACTTAAGAGGCTCGGAAGTGGTTACAGAGAGCGACAAGTTGTCAAACCAGGCCTCCATCGAGACGTGACCACGAATGGTACCGAGCCTGGCGTTCTGGTGAGCACTTTGATTCGCAATATGCGGCGCCACCATCCAATACAGCCGATAGTCGGCAGGGTCTCCGGCAAACACTTGCATGCCAATGTTAACCGCAAATACGTCACTGGTGGTCGAGGTCAGAATCCGTTTTTCAATCACGAAAGCCCCCGTCCGCTCACGACTGGTTACCCTAAAAGCTGGCGCTTCGGGGTCTATGTATTCGATGCTGTAGTCTAGGTCGACTTTTTCTTCCCAAAACCTTCCGTCTCGATGCCGCACCAGGCATTGAGCATCTTTAATCATGGCAATATCCATGCGTGGGAAATAGACTTCGTTCACGATCCCCTGGCCGACGGTAAACCATACCCGAGAGACCGATTCGATGGCGGTTCCCACCCCATCCTTACTCGCCGGACTCCAGTGAGTCCCTATTCCCGGTGCGCCTGGTGCTTGCATAATGACCTTACCCCCTTGGCCTTGGCAAATCTTTTCATCCATCTTAAAGGATTATCGTTGCGCAAACCGGATTTTTTCGACACTCATCACTATTCATCGTACACCTATGCCGACGAGACAGGAAAAATTAGGGTTGTTCCGGTTTGCTTGGCGCTTTGGGTGCATCGGCCGGCATCGGGTGCCGGGCCCAAGGCACCCCTAACTTGGGATTTGGGGCATCTTCTAATGAAATCCCTTCGGGAATGGGAACCCAGGGCGATTTAACCATGTGAACCTTTTGACTCGGATACACGCTATGATTACCAATCATGATGTACGCCGGAATGGCCGTGATGAGAAATTCCGGCGCTAACATCTTACCGAAAATCTCCATACCCATCACAATGGCGGCAATGGGCGCATTAGCTCCCGAGGCTGTCACTGCAATCATCCCCAGTGCAGCTCCGTCGCCCCAAGGAATCCCTAAAATGCCTGCCAACACCACCCCGAGGGTACTCCCGATCACAAAGAGCGGCGTGATAATGCCCCCGCTCATTCCGAGTCCCAGCGTCACCGCAACAAACACGGTTTTCCAAAAAAACGCCAGCCACCCCGCCGAGTGCCCCGATAAGGCCGCTGTAAATAAGTGCAAGGAGAGGCCCCCATAAGATCGACCGACCAGGAGCATCAAGAGCGCTAAAATGACACCGGCCATTAGAGGAAACAGTGGCGGCCACCAGTGACGGCGAGCTTTCAAACGCCCCACCCCTCGGTGTAGACCATCCATCATTAAGACCAAGAGATAGGCCGCCAAGCCAGACGCAATGCCAAATATCACGAGTTTCCCGGTCAATCCCAGTGTCAAGGGGAGGACAGATCCTCGCAATGGGTAATTCCAGGTTAGTCCTAATTGACGGGCGACTTCGAAGGCTATCACCGACGATACAAACGATGGCAGCAACATTTCGTACCAGAGTTCTCCGATCGCCAAGACTTCGATCCCCAGGATGGCTCCCGCCACCGGGGTGCCAAACACGGCGGCAAACCCTGCCCCAATCCCACAAATCACGATGCGGCGCCTTTGGTCGGATGAAAAGCGTAACAGGTCAGCCAACGCGGAGGCGACCGCGGCACCAATTTGAGCCGAGGGACCCTCTTTGCCCGCCGATCCGCCGACGGCAATCGTCGTCACGGTAGCCAGCGCCTTAATCGGGGCCACCTTCCAATTAATTTTTCCGGCATCCTGGTGCACTGCTCGAATCACGGCTTCCGTGCCATGTCCCGCCGCATCGGGAGCTCCATAATGAATTAAAAGCCCCGTCACCAACCCGCCTAAAGGGAGCGCTACGAGAATCGCCCATAGTGGCCACTGCGCGGTCACCTGGATCGACCAAAATAATAGCTTTAGAAAGTAGGTGACGACCACCCCGACCAACGCACCGGTCGCCGATCCTAACGCTAACCATAAACCAAGCTGCCGACCCATAAAGAGCGGCTCCCAAATCCGTTTTAGCATAGCTCACCCTCATTTCGAACGTGTCAACCCGGATCAGAAAAGAGCGATCTCGGCACCTGTTCATTACCGAGATCGTCACTTCTCTGACTCTTAGTTTAGGCTAGCCACCCAGTCGTTGACGGAGAGAACCTGGGCTTGGCGGACAAACACCTTCTCGGTCAGCACCCGATGCACCTCTGGATCGTTATCCAATGAAGCATCGGATAGTACGGTCAACTGGTAGTCCTGGTCGGCGGCTTCCCGTAGTGTGGAGAGCACGACGCCGCTGGTGGCAATCCCCGAAAGCACCAAATGGTCAATATCTTGCGCGCGTAGCACTACCTCTAGACCACTTCCGGTAAACGCACTAACCCGTCTCTTGACCACCACCACCTCACCGGGCAAGGGCTCTACGCCGGACCACACTTGTGTGGCCGCATCCGTTTCGACCATCCCACCGCGATCCTTGATGGCTGAAAAAGACAGATTACGTGGACTCACGTCGGGATATCCGGGCCGAAAGGCCACCCGAACGTAGATCACGGAAATACCATGCTGACGTGCACTTTGGACGGCAAATTGTAAAGGCTTTAAGGCATCCGGCTCGGCATAGCGCTCGACAATGCCATTTTGAACATCCATCACTAACAAGGCGGTGCGTCCCATATGTATAATCTCCTTCCTCAACATAGCGAGTCACATGCCCCTATATCATACCGTACTGGGTGGCACCATCGATAAAGCAACCCCCACTCCCGCACATATCCCAATATATCCCATATTGTATGGAGTGAAGGCCAACAACCAGGAGGCGACACAATTTGCAACACGGAGACGGATATAATGCGTTTGGGATTGACGTCAGCGATTTTCAAGGTCACATCGACTGGAGTCAGGTGGCCGCTGCTAAAAAGTCGTTCGCGTACATTCGGGCCACCAGCGGCTCGAATCTACAAGACAGTACATTTGCGACAAACTGGCAACAGGCTAGAAATGCCGGATTGACCATCGGCGCTTATCATAATGCGGAACCGGCAGGCGGTGGCAGCGATGCCGGCATCATCAGCGATGCCCAACATCAGGCGGCCTTCTTTCTCGATATGGTGGACCGTTCGGGCGGCATCCAAGGCTATAACCTGGCACCTGCCTTGGCACTATCGACCAGTAACGCCTTAAATCCGCAGGAATTATTGTTGTGGGTCGAACATTGGCTCAGCGACATTGATGCAGCGGTGCGTAACCCGCATCAGATCGCCATGCTATACTCCGACCCTAACTTCATTACGACCGCTTTGCAAAATACCACCGCACTGAGTCACCGACCTCTTTGGATTGCCTACTACAACGCCAGTGGAGCTCCACCGACGGTAGGTGGTTGGAACCGTTGGACGGCGTGGCAATATGGTAATCAGGGACGGGTTGCGGGGATTAATGGGTACGTGGACCTCGACGAATGGTATACGCACGTGGCCCGGTAACAGAACCCCACCCCTCGAATACACTATAGTCGTACGCTCGGGCAGGGTGAGAGATACCGACCCGTTCAAAGGTGAGTGAGTCTATGCCACAACATTCCGATTCACGGCCCATCGCCTTTTTTGATTCCGGAGAAGGAGGTCTCACCGTGCTCCAGCACGCCTGGGACCTCTATCCTGGTGAAAACTATCTCTACGCGGCCGATTCGATCCATTTCCCTTATGGCACCAAGTCACTAGATCAGGTCCGGGACTTTCTTCGGGCCTTTTTAGATTTTTTCATGGCTAAGAATCCCAAAGCCATCGTCATAGCATGTAACACCGCCACGGCCGCCGGCTTGACGTTCGCCCAAAGTCATGTTCCGGTTCCCGTGATCGGCGTTATCGAACCCGGTAGCCGTGATGCCTTAAAACATACCCACACCCAAGTCGTTGGGGTGCTCTCGACCGAGGCAACCTACCAATCCGGCCTTTACCCCCGCACCTTGAAGTCTCTGCGCCCTAGCCTAGAAGTTATATCTGCGCCCTGCTCCGTGCTGGTCACTATGGCCGAATCTGGCCACACCCAGAACCCCGCGGCCACCCTACATATCCAGCAGTGTATTACCCCGATGCTAGAAAGGCAGGCGGATGTCATTGTGCTCGGGTGCACCCATTTTCCTCATATGAAAAAGCTCTTCACCACCATCATTGGTTCGCGGGCACACATCGTGGACCCCGGGTACGCCACCGCCGAGTCCCTATCGGATGTGTGTGGTCCCTTGAAGAGGCAAGGTAGGGGTCGCATTGAATTTTTTAACCCCAAAGACCCGCATCAGGCGATCCGCATTGCACGCCTCTTATGGCCACAATTTCACGGAATTCCGCATGCGCTACGATGGCAGGGCCATCGTCTTTTAGAAGTGACTACTCGTTCCATATAGATCGGCTTCTATGATGTCCGTATCACTGACCCAACCGCATGGGCACGGGCGTCGCCTAACGACAGAGCCCGTGCGATTTTAAGGCGCGGTCATGATACCCACAGTTTCTTAGTAAAATCTCGTCGCCTCCTAAATATTGCCACGTCATCCGAAGATCCGCGTTGGCGCTTGCTTCATATATTTCTTTCGTGGCCTGCATCTTCTTTGTCATCGCAAAGTTGTAATTTACTACTTCCGATTATATCGTTTCACTGTGTCTTCGGCTAATGGTGTACCGAATCCTTTTTAGAACCTAACCGCGCATTGATTTCTTGGGCCGATGGCTACGAACGAGTCGGCCGAGAATCCCGCTCTGAACCCGTTCTATACTAAAAAACCGGCTCCTGCCAAGAGGCAACAGCCGGTATGATGCGAGTTAGCCGATAAGCCGAGTTCTGTCGTGAACGATCA
>JAKADJ010000221.1 GCA_021820645.1 Bacillota bacterium | reverse complement strand
TACGCAAGAAAAAGACATCTATGCGGCTGGGGACATTGCCCGCCTAGAGGGGGACTTTGCCCCCGTGATGCATGAGGACCGTGCCCTCACACAAGGTCGAATGGTCGGCCGAAACATGGCGGGTGCTCAGGAAGCTTATGCTACACGGCCCTTTTTCTATTCGGACATCTACTCCTGGGGGTACGAGGCGGTGGGGCATTTAGATACCCGGTATGACATGGTGGAAGATTGGGTCCGACCAGGAGAGGAAGGGGTCGTCTATTACCTGGACAAGCAAAGGCTCGTCGGAATCTTGAATTGGAATGTCTGGGATGGAGTCCCCACCGCGCGCACGTTGTTGGACAGTGAAAGGAGATGGACCCCGGAGGAACTCCGGGCGCAAATTACCAATATGAACTCATAAACGACGGCGATATCGAGCGTCTGTTTTTCGGGAAAGGCGTGGCTTAGTAGAGATCACCATGTGCCTGATCGCGTGGAGGTTGGCGAGACCGGGGTGCCCCTACGACTGGAGGGTGATTCATGCTGCCGTTCCGAGGGCAGGTCGGACGATCCTTTCTGGGAACAGGGTGGAAAACGTGGGGGCGGAATTCGGGCATCTTCAGTTCTTAGATAAGGGTCGGAAGGATGACCATGGTGCACGCCGATCGTGTTGTGAAAGCCTGGCCCATTATATTTTGATGGACGATGACGGTTCCGAACATGCGGCCACCACGGATGTGGGTCGGAGATCCTTGGTGCACGGGCCCCGTCCTCGTCGAGCCGTGCCGGGCGTCGGTGCCGTAGGCGGAGGATAGAGAAGAACCCCCGGATCGGCTTCGCGCCGGCTACAGGCGCTCCGATTGACCGTATAGCGAAGGGCGTCTCGAGCGCCCAAGAATTGAGAAGAGGACGTGGACACATCAGATGAGTATTCCAGGAGGAAAGCCGCCCTGGCTTACAGTAAAGGCGACGGCCGGGCCAAACTATCAGAGGCTGAAAGGAATCATGCGGGGAAAGACCCTGCACACGGTCTGCGAAGAAGCCCATTGCCCCAATATCTTTGAATGTTGGGATCGGGACAAAACGGCGACTTTTATGATTTTAGGCGATACCTGTACCCGAAATTGTCGGTTTTGTGCGGTCAAGAGCGGGCGGCCAGGCGGACAGGTGGATTGGGAGGAACCTGCCCGGGTGGCAGATGCCGTGCGCGAAATGCAGCTGGACCATGTGGTGATTACGAGCGTCGACCGGGACGATCTTCCCGATGGCGGGGCATCTCTCTTTGCCGCTACCGTTGTCGCCATCCGCAGCCAGGCCCCGGGTTGTCAGGTTGAACTTCTCATCCCAGACTTTGCGGGTGACGAGAAAGCCTTGAAGACGGTGGTGGATCAGAAGCCAGACATCTTGGATCATAATGTCGAGACGGTCCGCCGCACAACCCCTCGGGTCCGCTCGCGGGCCAGGTATGATCGTTCCCTGAAGGTCTTGCGAAACGCGAAGCTCATGAATACCGGCCAACGGACCAAATCAGGAATCATGCTGGGTGTTGGGGAAACATGGGACGAGATACGGGAGACGTTGGACGATTTAAGGGCGGCGGGCGTCGATATCGTGACCATCGGTCAGTACCTGCAACCAACCCCAAAGCAGATGAGTGTCGAGCGAATCTACACCCCAGCTGAATTCGATGCCTTGCGCGCGGAGGGGATGAGCAGGGGATTCCTCCACGTGGAGTCGGGACCTTTGGTGCGGACCTCGTATCACGCCGCGCACCAGGCGCGGAAAGCAACGAATACTGGGGCTTGAAAGCCACGAGAAGCTGGGATGGCGCTAACCATCCCAGCCCAGTTTCTTATGATTGCCCAGCCTGTAATAGTTCCGCGAGGTCCCTTACTGGCATCGATCCGGATTCTTCAGACACGCCATCTGTCAGCATAATGAGGCAGTAGGGACAGCCGGTGATCAATGCGTCCGCACCCACGTCGAGGGCTTCGCGGGAGCGATTGCGGTTAATGCGGGTGCCGATCTTCTCCTCCATCCACATACGTCCTCCACCCGCACCGCAGCAAAATCCCTTCTCGCGGTGCCGTGGCATTTCCTTGAGCTCCAGTCCGGTTCCCTGAATGATCTCGCGGGGGGCGTCATAGATGCCGTTATGCCGGCCTAGATAGCAGGGATCGTGGTACGTGACGGATCCTGGTTCATCGGGCTGAATGGAACGGAGGCGCCCTTCGGCTAGGAGTTGTTGAAGAAATTGGCTATGGTGGAAGACTTCGAACGAGCCGCCTAGGGCCGGATACTCATTGGCGAAGGTATTGAAACCGTGTGGGCAACTGGTGACGATGGTGGTCACTCCCGCTTCCTTCAGTGTTCCGATGTTTTCCGTCGCCATCGTTTGAAAGAGGTATTCTTGGCCCATACGGCGAGCTGGATCGCCTGTGCAGCGTTCCAGGGCTCCCATCACGCCGACGTCCACCCCCGCATCCCGCATCAATTGCACGGTGCGCAAGGCAGCCTTCCGGGCGCGCGGGTCAAAACTGGCCGCACAACCCAACCAGTAGATGACCTCGGGTTTGTCGCCTTTCGATACATCTTTGATGCCCGCTTCTTCGGCAAATGTTTTTCGTCCTTCATCAGGAAGCCCCCACGGATTTCCAGCACCTTCCATGCCTTTGAAGGCACGGGCAACGTCGCCTGGAACGTGGCCTTGAGTGAGGACCAGGTCTTGGCGCATGGGAATAATTTTACTTAAGTGGTTGTTGTCGACAGGACAGGCGTTGACGCAAGCGCCACACGTCGTGCAATCCCATAAGGCCTGCTCACTAATGATGTGGCCGGCTAACGTTTCGTCGGCCGCGGTTAAATCCTCTCCGCCCGCCGCCTGACTAGAAACGCGGTCCAACTGATGGCGCAAATCAATCATGAGTTGCATGGGTGAAAGCACTTTCCCGGTTTGGTGGGCTGGGCATGCGTCATCACATCGACCGCACTGTACGCAAGAATACGGGTCCATCATATCCTTCCATGAAAGATCCCGCACGGTGCTGAGGCCAAAATGATCGGCAGTCTCATCCGTGAAGTCAATGGGAGAGATGATCCCACTCGGGGGCGTGGTTTTGAGAGCAATATCAAATGGGGCGGCTACCAAGTGAAAGTGCTTGGAATAGGGAAGGTAGACCAAGAACCCCAATTCTGCCACCAACTTCACCGCACCCAGCACGTAGCCCAAGGAGGCGACATGGATGTACGGCCCAAGAATATGATGCAGGATCCATGTGCCAATGGGGGCATACCCCAAAATCCAATGGTGTCCCAGGCTCCATGCTTCGCGGCACAGGTCGGTTAAGACGATGACCACGATGAGTCCCAGGATAACGCCGGCATCGACATTTCTTTTGAGGCGCGGGGTGCGAAGGAGATACCGCTTAACAAACGCCATCAGCGACGCCAGGACCACCAATCCGGCGAACAGGTCGTCTACGGGAGTCAACCACACATCAAGCCAATGGGGCTCTGGCCCAAAGTGCATCCAGGCACCCTGCCAAAGAAACCATAGGGTGTTGATGGTCAGAAACAGAAAGCCCCAAAAAATGATGAAGTGAGCCAAGCCAGAATAGCGATCGCGAAAGAGTTTTTTGTGCAATAGCACCTCTTGAATTAGTCCGGCCCCGCGCTCAAGGTAAGACCCCTCGACGTGATACGGCCGACCGAGGGATAACACCACCCCTTTTTCCTGGACCAGTAGACCGAACCACAGAACGGAAAAGGCTAGGGTCAACAGAAAAAACAGCTGAAAACTATTCATCGGATGATGCCTCCACTTTAACCCCAGATTGTTGAAGCGATCGCGTCAACGCCGTTATTCGCCATGACGACAATTTCTGGGCTTCAAACCCCATAAGCCAAAGGGATTGACGTCGATTCCTATCCCATTTTTACTCTAGCGGACGCGTGGACGAAAACCGTGACGGAGGTCACACGAGAGCCGAGCGAGAGTTCTTAAGAGGATTTGATAATGGTGATCAATATTTCGACAAAATCGTGATGGTCATCACACCGTCTTCCGAGGACGGGACGGATAATGAACGGAGAATTTCTCTTAAGCGATACACGGAGGTGGGATTGATGGCAGGAGTTCCAGTAGCACAGGGAGAGTATCAGTATGGATTTAACGACGGCGATGTGGGCGTGCTTAAATTTGCCCGCGGACTCCGCCGTGAAACCGTGGAAGAATTGTCCCGGATCAAAAAAGAGCCGAAGTGGATGCTTGACTTTCGTCTCCATGCGTTAGATGTGTTTTGGAAGAAACCCTTGCCGACCTGGGGAGCGGATCTGAGTCAGCTAAATTTTGATGAGATTGTGTACTATGTTAAGCCCTCCGATAATCAGGGTCGCACGTGGGAAGAAGTTCCCCAGGCCATTAAGGATACCTTTGAGCGTCTGGGGATCCCCGAAGCCGAAAGAAAGTTTTTAGCCGGTGTATCGGCGCAATACGAATCGGAAGTGGTCTATCACAGCATTCGGGACGATTTGCAAAAGCAGGGCGTAATTTTTCTCGATACCGACTCGGCGCTCAAGGAGTTTCCTGATCTTCTTCGTGAGTATTTTGGGACGGTGATCCCCCCGGAAGACAATAAATTCGCCGCGTTAAACTCTGCCGTATGGTCCGGGGGATCGTTTGTCTATATCCCCAAGGGGGTGAATTGCGATGTCCCCCTTCAGGCATATTTCCGGATTAACTCAGAAAATATGGGCCAATTCGAGCGAACGCTCATTATCGCCGAGGAGGGGTCATTCGGCCACTACGTCGAAGGCTGCACGGCCCCGAGCTACAATAGTCAATCGCTTCATTCGGCTGTGGTTGAGGTGGTGGTGAAAGATCGGGCGCGGATGCGCTACACCACCGTGCAAAATTGGGCGGCGAATGTGTACAACTTGGTCACAAAACGGGCCGTCGTCTACCGTGATGCCACCATGGAGTGGGTGGATGGCAACTTTGG
>JAKADJ010000220.1 GCA_021820645.1 Bacillota bacterium | reverse complement strand
CTCCAATAGTACTGGTTCAGGGTTTACACAGAGGGGATGCTTTCGTGAAGCGGTTGACAAATAAGATTGCAATTGTGACCGGTGCGAGCCGAGTAAACGGCATCGGTACTGCCATATGTCGTGAGTTGGCCCGAGAAGGTGCCGATATTTTTTTCACTCACTGGTCAACGTATGACCGCCAGATGACGTATTTCATCGAGGATGACTCTGAGTGGACCCGACATCTGGCCAAAGAAATCCGTAGTGTTGGTGTTCGATGTGAGTCCCTCGAGTTAGATCTGTCGCATGTAGATGCGCCGAGGGTACTTCTCCATGAGGTTCATAAAAAATTAGGCTCGCCATCAGTTCTTGTGAACAATGCTACGCATTCTGTTGACGTGGATTTCCGCACGTTGGATGCGGAAATTCTCGATGCTCATTACAGGGTGAATGTTAGAGGCACTTGCCTCTTGTCGGTTGAGTTTGCTCGTCAAATCGAGGGGAAACATGGCGGGCGAATCATCAACATGGTTTCAGGGCAAGACAAGTCGCCTGAGCCTGGGAATTTGGCATATGTTTCAACTAAAGGAGCCGTCTCTACTTTTACCAAATCGGTCGCGCTTGAGTTGGCACGGCTCAAAATCACCGTGAATGCTGTAGATCCCGGACCAACAGATTCGGGTTGGATGAGTAACGAATTGAGGGAGTCGTTGTTGCCAAATTTCCCGATGGGACGGATTGGGGAACCTCGTGATGCCGCGAAATTAATCGCTTTCCTGGCGAGTGATGACGCGGAATGGATTACGGGACAGATTATTCATTCCGATGGTGGATTTTGGTGATTTAGCACACCTGGTCGCCCTCTACGGCTTATTTGCAGAGGGAGATTTCGCAAAACATTCCAATAAATAACCGTGCTATAGTATTCGTGGGATGAAAAGCGTGAACCGCCGGAGGTCGGCCTTTATTGGACCGCCCGTTGGAGCCTCGGACCGTTTGGTATGGTGCGGGCGCTCCTATCATCACTTCGACCCACTCGGCTATCATCATATCCGAGATATCCAAGAGGCTACCTAGAATTTATTCTGGGAGGCGACGGAAAGTGATCAGATTGGCATGGAATACCTGGTGGCGGATAGTGATTCGTCGCGATCCTTGGATCGCCCTGGCATGGATCATCATGGGTGGGGTGTTCCTCATGGGTCTCCTGACGTTAGCCGTCGTGTCCACAGCGGCACCGCGTCTCCTGCTCCACCCGGGGCTCATGGAACCGCCGTTGGTACCCAACGTGAAGGCCCTGGGAGGAGTTATCGGGGTTACCGGGCTCGTCCTGGGCGGCCTCCCGTTTGGCCTCGCCGGCCTCTTGGGTCTCTTCGGCCATGCGGTGCGCGATCGCGTCACCTGGGGCACCTTTTGGCGCCTTGGCTGGCACTATTATGATCGTGGTTGGGCGTTAATCGCCGCGGTTGTGCTGTACGGCGGGGCGCTTAGCCTGGTCGGGTTAATCCTGCGCGCTATCGCACCGGTTCTCACCATCGTTGCCATTCCGACGGCGATACTAGGTGCCCCGCTGATGATTCGCGTGGTAGGGGGGCTCTTTGTGGACGGCCTCCCCTGGCCGCAGACCGTGCGCCGCGCTTTCGTTCGGGGTGGGTATGGTACTCTCATGTGGGGAACAGTCTGGGCTACGGTGGCGGGCGGGATTCTCGGGGCTGGAGCCCTTGAGGCTCTTCGGATCCCGGGGTACCTCGGCGCGTCGTTCAGCGTCATGGATGTCGTCTTTACCATCGTGGCGGGACCGCTGTGGTTCCTCGCGCTTTATCGCGTCACCGTGTCCGGGGCCGACGATGTATGGGAATGTCTGCTCATAGATCACCCAAGAGTGGGACAAGAAATGTCAGCCAAGGATCGTGTTCGGCGCGCAATTTTTCCTGGTCTGTAACCCGGTCCGGGAGATAGTTGATGGGGGCCGGGTCCTACCATCTAGGGAGAGCAACTCCGGGAACTATTGATACCCCCAATACGGCGTCATAAACGCCCGATCCATGGGAGTTCATCTTGCGGCACGAGCCACGTCTAGCACCACGACATCCGGGTGCCGAGCCTGCGTGATGGTGGCGATCATGTTTCCATTCGAGACCCTCGGGGATGGGGTGGTTGGCCGCCTTGCCATGCCCGCGGGGTCCGCCAGCATATGGGTATGCGGCCGGCACGACCGTAGGGCAACGGGCACCTAAGGGTCCACTAGGACATATGACCGATAGCGAACCTCACCCGGCTGTTCCGATCGAAGGGTGACACTTCACACCATCGTCGGTGACCGATGCTTCCTATAGCCAATGAGGAATGTTCGGGTGTGTTTAGGCACGAACACGTGGCGCGACTAGTTAGGCAACAGTTCTTGTGGAACGCCACACCACGTTGATAGCCGTGGGTGGCTGCGTAGCCATTTTGTCACAGTATCTTTGCACCCGGTAGTGACTCTAATCGAACCTTCGGCCTTGATTCGAGATTCAGAAGCCGTGAGCCAGTACAAAATCTGCTTGCCCAAAATTTATTTTTGTCCCGGATCGTTATCGGAACCAACATTGTACAATTGACACACAGATAAGCTCAGGGAGGCACGTTCATGGGTTCTTTGATACCAATGGTGGTGGAACAAACTAATCGCGGGGAGCGCTCGTATGACATCTACTCGCGCCTGCTTAAAGAGCGCATTATCTTTCTTACGAACGCCATCGATGATGACGTGGCGAATTTAGTGGTGGCCCAGCTTTTGTTCTTGGAGAGCGACGATCCTGAGAAGGACATTTTTCTGTACATCAATTCGCCGGGGGGCTCCACGACCGCTGGCATGGGGATTTACGACACGATGCAATACATTAAGCCCGATGTCGCGACCTTGGTGATGGGCATGGCCGCGAGTATGGGAGCGGTACTTCTGGCGGGTGGTGCCAAGGGCAAGCGCTTTGCCTTGCCGCATGCCGAGATTATGATTCACGAGCCGTCCATAGGGCGGCTAGGCGGCAAGGTCACGGATGTCGAGATATCGATGCAGGAGCTCTTAAAGACCAGGAAAGAATTAGCCGGAGTGCTGGCTCACCACACGGGGCAACCCGTCGACAAGATTCTAAAAGAGTTCGAACGGGACTATTGGATGTCGAGTGACGAAGCCAAAAATTACGGCCTAATCGATGAAATTACGGTGTCCCGCCAGTCCCTTCGGGATAAGGGTACAGAGTAGGGGGAGCGGCATGAGCGCATTACGGGTTGAGTGGGATGCATCGGCGTTACTGTGGGCCAAGATTCTTGGCTATGGCGGCGCGTCCTCGCCGCACCAGGGCCTTATAGATTTTCGCACACTCTTGGCCTTGCGCAGAGGACAGACCTGGGCACAAGACCTCTACCTCGAGGCCTTTTGGTCGGTGTTGGAGTCTGAAGTCCGACGGTATTCGGGCAGGGGTGCCGATCCAGAAGAACTGCATCAAGAGGCTTGCTTGGCACTGTGGGAGGCCGCATTCCACTACGATCCCACTCGGCATCGGACCGCAATCCACAAATTTGTTGCCAATCATATTCATCGGAGGGTGCGCGAACAGTACGTGAAGTCCTTGCACTTCAAACAACATCAGGTTCTCCTGGAAGAAGATCTAGGTCCTGATGTACCGATCCGCGACAACCTATTGGATGAGGCTGAAACCCAAATTGATCTACAAAGGGCACTGCTTAAGCTTAGTCCCCACGAGCGGAACTTTTTGCATCGCTTTATGGAGCTTGCCGTGAACCAAGGGATGGGAATCGAATCGGCGGCACGTCAGCTCGCAGACCAAGAAAGGATGACTGTGGCCGCTACTAAAAAGAAAATCCAGCGTCTTCGTCGCAAATGGTACATTAAATGGGGTGGTTAACACCGGGAAGTCTTGGTGACGGCTAACTCCACGCCTCTTGGCGGGCTAGGCTTCGCGAGAGCTCAATAGCCACCACGATTGGTAAAGCCACCGAGAGGACGAGTGTCGGTAGCCCGAGCACGAGTGGCAAATGAAATCCCGTCGTGACGCAGTGAGTAGGTCCATTGGAGAGCCCACTACAGGACGAGGTCCCCGCAGGTAGTGTTATGACCAGGACGGCACCGAAGAGTCCACCGGGCCATACGAAGGTACCGAGTAACTTGTCCCGGAGCCCAAAGACATTGGACTTCCATAGCATCACCAGTCCCGCGCCAACACCCAGCCGAATTCCTCCTAGACATATCGGACATCCTGGGCCACGGTGATCCGCACCCCGTCTCGGACAAGCTCCTGCTCAATATCGTGTCCAACCTCAGAGGCCGATTGGAGACTGTCACCATACGTCGCATGGCCGTCACCTACCAGGATCACACCGAACCATGGGCTAACGCTCCCCGTGCCGTGTCTCGAATACAAAACTCACTTTGCATTCCCGCGATGACCACGTCATCGATCCGCTTGGCCCGCAGCCACGTAGTGAGTTCGGGTTGAGAAAATGCATTACCCTGCGTTTTTTGGATCACCAGTTCACTCTCCTGAACTGGAAACACCAGATCCCAGCCGGGTGTCCCCGGCGCATCAGGGTCATCACGTCTCCCTTTGTTTTGCACGTGGACCACAGCTGCGCCCGCCATCCGCGCCTCAGAGAGAAGGGCCCGCAACACCGATCGCAGGCGGTCCGCATCTGGCACAGGGCTTGTGCCTTCTAACATGTTCTTTTGTGCATCGACTAACAATAAGGCTCGTCACATATGTAGTTTCCTCTCCACCTTCCGGTTCATAGTTTGTAGACAATCGTACGCTAATAATCCGACGGGGGGTCAAGAAATTGAGTGGTACATCAGACCGAACAGTGGCAGTAGATCAACCTCAACGAGGCCGCATTCATGTGTTTACGCCCCCGTAAGTGCTGGAGCACACGACACTTTCACCGCACTTGGTGATACGCCCCGTCCTCGAAGATGGGGACCGTCCGACTGACATTTAGCTCACTCGCCA
>JAKADJ010000219.1 GCA_021820645.1 Bacillota bacterium | reverse complement strand
GAAGTCGGCCGAGCTATTTCATCCTCGTGCAGCCTGGATGTGGTTGGTCATGTTGTCGTTCATTTATGCGGCGTTCTTTGTTTTTCGCTACGGGGGACTCTGGATCGAAAACGACACCGGCGTGTTTTCCCGCCAAGCCGCCGAATTCATGAGGCATGGGAGTATATTTTATCCAGGACTCTACAATCATGGCTATGTGTATACGGCGTGGTTAGGGGGGCTTTCCCTTATCACAGGATTACAATCAATGACTTTAAACACGATCGTGATGCCATTTTTCGGCTTGCTATTGTTGGTGATTTCAAGTTACCTGGCTTTTTCCGCTCTCTTGCCGTCGCGCCGGGTGGCCGCGTTAGCCGTCATCATCTTAACGTCGATCTCCGGGGTGGCGTTTTCTGCGCTCAGGGGTACGCATGAAAAACTTTCGATGGCCTTCGTTTGCCTCGCAATTTATTGTATCGTGCGGGCTTTTGAGGCCTATGCGGCCCATCGCCGAGGGGCCTTTATTGGGTGGTTGGCTATCTATTTTTTCATTCAGTTTCTGAACGCGGGGACCAACGACTTCTTTGCTGCCACATTTCTTGGTGTGTTGACCTTTACCTGTTTCAGCGGAGCCGTGGGGTTGTTGTCACGGAAATTGATGGATGATCCAAGATTGCCTCGGATGTTGGGAGTAATGGGCCTAATTGTGGCGGGATCGTGGGCCATATTAATCGGAGTCATGTTGTTCGTCTTTCACCCCGAGGCCCGTGATATGCAACTTGTGAATAGCGTGGTTGCACATCTTAAGAAATTATTTCAAACCTCCCGTGTTTCCAGCCATCCGTATCAAGCAGCGGCGTCGATATGGGCTAATGGCGTGGTATACGAGCTCATGGATGCGTCGCGCTGGCTGGTGGTGATTGTCTCGGCCAGCGTATGGATTCATAACATCTATCGTTGGGTCATCAAGGGATCTCGCCAAAGTCTACGGCACTTATTTTTGATTGCCATCTATACCGCTTATGCATTGATTGTGTGCCTCTCTATTCCTGTGGACTTTACGGGTCTTGCTGCGGGGAATAATTTAGAAGTTCGAAACTTTACATATGCAAGCCTCATGGGAGTGCCTTTAGTGGCCGAAGGCATATATCAAGTTCTACAGACGCGGGCGTCTCGGTCAGCACCTGGTTTTCGGGTGAAACTCCTGAAGAGTTTACGATCGGCCGTCATCGGCTCGCTGGTTCTCTTGTCCGGTCTGGGATTGCTAAAGGTAACGCTCGATCCCTTGGTATCCAATAGCTGGATTTATTACAAGCCGGGGGAAGCACAAGCGTTGCAGTTCTTTTGGGGACATAACCGGAATCAAGTGCTCTGGACAGGTCCGGATGATCGGCTGGCGTTTTACGCCCATGCGGCGTTCGTAACTAATCCGGGCAAAAACCAGATAATTGGGTATGCGCCCACGCCTTTTACGCAGGATTACTTGGATTCGCCGGTTGTTAAAGCGTCGGCTCTCGCTTTACATTATCCGCTCATTCATTACCAAACTTATGACCTCATCTACGACAATGGCGGTGCCGAGATTGTCCGAAGGGTACCGAAATCGCCTTTCATGCATTAAACTTTTAAACGAGACGCAGCACGGTAGACCTCGAGGGTGCGGGTGGCCACGTTATCCCAAGAGAACAATCGGCTTCGGGCGAGGCCTGCGTCCCTAAGCCAGGCGCGCCGCCCCGGGCTTTTTTCCACATCTTGAATGCCTTTGGCGATGCTCAAAACATCGTGGGGGTTCACTAAAATGGCGGCTTTTCCTGCGACTTCCTTCAGCGCTCCCCGATTGCTGGTAATAATGGGAGTGCCGCTAGCCATGGCTTCGACGAGCGGGGAGCCGAATCCCTCATCTAAGCTGGGAAATAAGAAGGCCATGGCATTGGCATAAAGGGCCGGTAAAATTTCGGAAGGCGTGAACCCTAGGTGGTGCACTTTGTCGTCGATACCCTCTTTTCTCGCGGCCTTTTTCAGCCATTGCAATTGATCCGGGTGCCATGCGCCAGCTATCACTAAAGACAGGTTCGGGAGCTCGCGTTGCACGTGTCCGAAGGCTTCTAGAATCCGCGGGTAGTTTTTGTTGGGTTGGCACGCACCAATGCACAGAACATAGCTTCCCAGCTTCAGGTCGTTCGGCAACTTGACTTCGGGATGAAATCGGGCCGTATCCACGCCGGGATAAATCGTTATGATCTTGTCGGCGTCGATCCCCAGGTGCTGCACCGCATCCTCTTTAACGGAATCGCTGACGGCGATGATGAATGGTGCATGTTGGAGCTTTCCAAAATAGGTAGTCCAGCGATACCAGCTTAGGCGCTCGGACAGAGTGGCTGATGGGGCAGGCGGGGTTTTTAGGGCCATAATATCGTGAAGGGTAGCTACCGTGGTCGTATGGCGGGTTGTCACCAAGCCGTTAAAGTCGGTGGAGTGAAAGACTATCGGCCGATCTCGGAACAGGGCCTGTCGAAGCAAGAGTTCGTTATAAAGCCAATACATTTGGGCTGGACGGTGACCCCGGGGGATTTTGATCGACCGCTGGGTTAGTTCCTCGGGTACGGGAGCCGGGGAGAATGATGAGAGGATGAAGCGGATCTCCTCGGGAGCCTGGCGTAACAAAGCGGGAAGGAGATATCGGACATAGGTGCCGACTCCGCGCAGGCGATGTTCGGACTGAAGGGGGGTAGCATCCACTAGATACATAGGGCCTCCTAACGCGACGACTTCGATTTCGATGTCAGCGGCGGATTAGCGCCCGGAGCCGTGATCACGGAGTAGAACAGCCGCAATTTTCGAAAGGGTTTATGAGACGGATTTTGATACAGATCGAACACGAGTTTATGCTCTCCGAGAGACTTGCTGGGTACGGGATACATCCGAGACCACACTTCATTGACGCGAATCATCTGGGCTACCCTTAGTTTCCCGTTGTCTCGGATGACTAATTGAAATTGCTGAGGACCAGGGGTGTGGTCGGTAATATGGAGTTTAATGAGAAATGATGTGCCCTGGGTGACCTGACCCGGAAATCCAGTCTGCAAGTTTTTCGCGTTAGATAGAAAGAATGCGGGTGTCCGTTGGGCCAACAACGGGGTTACAACGAGCCATACCGTGGCCGCGACGACGGAGGCCGCTCCAGTAATCATTAAGGTAGGGAAAAGATTCAACCGGTTCCCAGACTGACCTTTCTGGAGACGGCGTTTGAGACCGGCCGTCGTGGCCGCGGCGATTGTTGCGCCGCCAATAATAATCCCAAGAGGACCCGAAGAAATTTTTAGGTGCAATACGCTTAGGGTCAACCCAGATAGGGCAATGAGAGAGGCGCTGAAAATTAACGAAAATGCGAAACGGGCTTCCGCGTCGAGGCTAGACGGGGAAAAGAGCGCGAGGGTGAGACTGTACCCCGAACCGAAGCCGGCCATGATGACGCCCACGCCGATGCGCGCCGGTCCCGATACGCCTGACATGGCGATCAGAATCATGACGAGAGCTCCTAGGATAAGGAGTGAAATATCCAGATAGCGAAAGGCCCGATGACGCTTGGGGTGGCTCGATGTGCGCGGGGCGAAGTTGGGCTGCAAAAAAATCCCTCCGAAAATATAATCCCAAATATTGAAAGCTATGTCAATAAATGGTATAACGAAAGAAAAAATATCATGTTTGGAGTCGATCGCTACGGGTGACAACCCCGCTTCTCGATCCAGTCGCATGTGGGCCGATTCGCTCCGTTATGCTCCATCCTCCCTTGTGCCCGCCGTGACTGCTGCCGCTGCCTCAGCCGTTTTCACCAGACTTTTGACGCCTTCGCAATACGGCATATATGGACTGGCCTTGGCGATTTCTGGCCCCGTTGCAACGGTGTTGGGACAACTGGTGGGGAATGGTACTGGCCGTTACTATATTGATTACGTGAAAGCTGGGAAGCTCGACGCGTATCGTCAAGCTGTGACGGGGCTTATCTACGTCGAGTGGGCGGTCTGCTTTGTTCTAACGGGGATCGCAGTCGGCATCACGGTAATGTTCGACCATTCACAGACGCTCTGTTGGCTGGTTTTGGGCACCGGGGCCTTGGTCGCCATCCAAAGTGCGACAACGGTCTTGATTCCAATCCTCTCCGCAAGCTTCAGGCCGCTATACTATTCCCTTGCGGTTTCTGCCGGGGCCTTGCTGTCCTTTGGTTCCTCTTTTGCCCTAATTTGGGCGGTCAGCGATCGTTCATATTGGCTTGTCTGGGGCAGTGCGTTGGGACAGGCATGCGTGTTGCCACTCATTATGCACCGCTTTCCATTGAGTCCTCTAAGGCATGTGATCCACCTAAGTCGGGAAGCGCGTACGGCGATGGGCGAGTTTCTACGCTATGGGGCGCCTATGGTGTTGTGGGTGTTGTTTTCATCCATCATGGGCGTTACTGATCGCACGATTTTACAGGTTGTTGACGGTAGTGCTGCGGTAGGAGTCTACGGCATCAACAACAGTATGGCCGTCCAGGGCATGGGCATCGTGACTGGACCCATGATTACCGCGTCCTGGCCCATCTTGATGCGACACTGGGCAGACAGCGGGCGAAAGGCCGTGGAAGACGCGCTGGCCCTTTTCACGCGCACCTACATATTAATCGGGGTCGGCATTGTTGGCGCTGCGGCCGTGGTGGGGGACCCCTTTGAGCATGTTCTTTTGGGCGCAAGATTTACGGGCGGCGTGGACCTACTGGTGCCAACTCTTGTGGCATGGGTTTTCTGGGGCGGCGGACGTTTAGGGCACGCCACTTTAAAACTCGGACTTAGAACGCGAACTTTAGCCATGGATGCCCTCTTTTGCGGCATGTTCAACGTTGCCTTAAATATTCTCGTGATTCCCCGCTATGGGATGTTAGGGGCTGCTTATGCATTGATCCCTAGTTTCTTATTGTACTCCTTATTAGTGTGGTATCAGTCCCGTGCCACGGCGCATTGGCGTGTCGATTTAA
>JAKADJ010000218.1 GCA_021820645.1 Bacillota bacterium | reverse complement strand
GGCCGCCTTATTCATCGCCTGCACCGCCGAGTTAACCGCGGCCCGATTGAAGGCTTGGCCCACCACGATTACTTGGTCTCCCCGAGCGGGATTCACGCCGGCCGCGGCAGACACTAAATTCTTGATAGATGTGGCTTGGGCCGCCGTCAGACGCTTATCCACCACCACCGCGATGGTCATTCGGGTAATGCTGCCGGGTGGCGTGGTTTGCTTGGTCTTTGTGGTGTTGACTAAGTAATGACTGACCGTGGTGGAACTGGATGACTTGGACGGCCCGGCCGCCCCTCCCGTGGGATACACCGGGGTATTCCCCCCTGCACCGGCTTGAGCAGCAGCCCCGGCCGCTTGGGATGAGGTTTGGGTTTGCACTTGTTGGGACGACAACGCGTTTTTCCCGTAGGTCGTGGTGTTGACCGTCGATTGGTTGAAGTTGAGGGCCGCATTGACGCGCACCACGGCAGCACCGGGCCCCAACATTTGTTGCAACATGGTCGTCACATTTTGACTAATTTGGTTGTCGACGGAGACCTGGTCCGCTAATTCCGCACCCGTCATCCCACTAATTTGACCCGCAGCCGAATTCGGCGAGATGCCGGCGGAGAGCACATTACCGGATTGGTCGACGACCGTCACTGATCCCACGGCCAACCCCGACACGGAGTGCGCTACCAAATTCATAATGCCACGCACTTGACCCGGATTTAAGGTATCGCCTGGAATCAAAGACACAAACACCGACGCGGTGGGCTGGTTTTGACTCTCCCCAAAAAGACTCGGAGACGGCTCATTAATCAACACCCGGGAGCTCTTCACCCCATTAATGGTGTTAATGGTCTCTTGCAGGGTCGCCTCGATATTGACCAACTGGGACAGCTGAATTTCCTGATTGGTTTCCCCGAGAGAAAAAGTCAACGGGGTGGGAAGGCCAACCGTCCCCGAAGAAGGAATATTTTGATCCGCCAGCGTGACCCGCACCTGGTTGACATCGGATTTGGGCACGGAAACGGTGCGACCTCCGCTACCCAATTGATAGGGGATTTTCATCTGCGTTAACTGTGCCGTAATTTGCCCAGCTGCCGCCGGGTTCAGATTGGTGTAGAGCGGCTGATAGTTCGGGTTGGCAATCATACCCCAGGCGACACCAATCACCGCCACCAGCAACGCTAAGACGACACCCAAACGGAGCTTTTGGCTGGTCGACGACATCTTCCACCAATTAGTCAGCCACTGTTGATACTTTTGTACCCGATCGTTCATTAGGATCCCCCGACTTAGTTGATCGGCATGTTCATGATGGACTGGTACGCCGAAATTACGTTGTTATTCACGGCCGTGGCCACATCGAGTGTAGATTGTGCTTGTACCATGGACACCATCGCCGACGTGACACTCCCCTGGCCGGCCATGGCTTGTTGAATCGATACATTGGCATTCTGTTGGCTTGACGCGACCGCATGGATCGCGTTCCCAATCAACTGCGTGAACGACGAGCCTTGGGTCGGACCGGTCGTGCCCGACGTGGTTAGTTGAATCGGATTCATCAATTTTAAACTGATCGGTGTCATGGTTTATGCTCCTAGGGTCAAGGCCTTGAGGGCCATGGTTTTATCCGCCGTGAACGCACTAGAATTCGCCTGATAGGCACTGGTGGCATCGATCATATCCACCATTTCGGTGGCCAGATGCACATTGGGATACAGCACATTACCCTGGGCATTCGCGAGCGGACTCGTCGGATCGTAGACCGTCTTGAAAGGACTCTGGTCTTGCAAGATGGCCGACACGACCACTCCCTGCCCGATATTGGGGTTCGCGCCTTGAGGCGATCCCGGCACCGCGGTCAAAAGAACGAATTCCCGCCGATATGGTCCCCCTTGGGGCGTGGTCGTGGTGTCAATGTTGGCCAAGTTGTTGGCGATGACCCCGAGCCGGGTCGACTCCGCCGTCAGTCCACTGGCCGAAATTTTTAGGGCGTCGAACATTATTGAGGCCTCCCCGAAGTCACAATTTTAACTTCCGTCACCTTATTATTAAAGGCTTGCACCGCCGTTTGATAGGTCAATTGAGCCTGGGCCAAATCCGCCATTTGCCCGGTTAAGGATACCGAGTTCCCGTCGGGTCGCAAAGACCCCGTGACCGTGGTCACCGATCCGGTGACCGACGCCACCGCTTTGGTCCCTTGATTGAGCGCTTTCGCTAACTGTGATTGAAACGACAAGCCTTGAGCCTTATACCCCGGCGTATCGTAGTTCGCCAGATTGTTGGCAATCATGGTTTCTTGTTGCCGACTGAGTCCTAACGTGGTCAAGATCGCCTGATTCGTGACGTTGTCGAATAGTCCCATGGGAGAATGTGCCTCCTTCTCTCGTTCTAGTGCTAAGCCTCGCGTATTCCCGAGCTTAAGGGCCTTACGGTCCTTGGCCGATGGCCACCGTCGCGACGTTCTTTCGAAGCACTAAGATATTGACTCGCCGATTCTGCTGCCTTCCTTGAGCAGTCGCATTGGTGGCGATGGGGTGGTACTGTCCAAACCCGGCCAGTGAAAGACGACTCGGTACGATCCCCGGCACCCGTGACAGCACATAGACCACATTCGCCGCCCGAGAGGCCGACAGTTGCCAATTACTAGGGTACAGACTCGTTCGGATCGGGGTCGAATCGGTGTATCCTACCACCTCGACGTCATTCGGAACCGTTTTCAGTGCAGTCCCAATCAGTTGCAGTAAATGAACAGCCGAAGCAGATAAGACCGCCGATCCCGGCGTAAACAGCAAAGTCGCGTTGAGACTCACTTCCACACCGCGCACGTTCGTCGACACCGAGACTTGGTTTCCTACGTGGGCTGCGGTTAGAGCCGCTTGGATCTTCGATTGCAATTGACCTAAGCTTTTGACCTCGGCCGCCGAAGACTGCACTCCGCTCATCCCCGTGATAATCGAAGGCCCGGGCGAACTCCCGATAATACTGTTGGAGTCAAAGTTCTGTGCCAGGGCCTGAGATACCAACGAAAACTTGATTTGTTCGGTACGGCTCATGGCATAAAGCACAATGAAAAAGGCCAACAGCAACGTGATTAGGTCCGCGTAGGTGATGAGCCAACGCATCATCCCGCCGCCTTCTCCTCCGCCTTCATCCTCCGGCTCCAGACGATGCATCATACGGCTTGAGCCTCCCCATCACCCAGGTCAGGAGCATCAGCCACCGAAGGTGCGCCCGACGGTCGAATAAAGCTCATGAGCTTGTCCTTAAGCAAACTAGGCGGCATCCCCTGCTGAATCGACAACAACCCCTCAAGAGCGATTTCCCGCATCAATAAATCGTGCTTCGATTTGTTCTTAAGGTTGTTCGCCATGGGTAGCCATAAGAGATTGGCACTACCAACGCCATAGAGCGTGGCAATAAAAGCCAATCCAATTGCAGCCGCCAGCGAATTCGGATTCCCGGTTAATTCACCCAAGACATGCACCAAACCCATAATCGTCCCCACGATTCCCATCGTGGGCGCATAGCCCCCCGCACTTTCGAAGATACTGGCCCCCATCTTTTGCTGCGAAGAACGCGCGTAGATGTCCGCTTCCAACATTTGTCGCAACAACACCGGATCCGCATTGTCCACAATCAGTTGCAGACCTTTTTCCAAGAACTCATCGTGAGCCAACGGGATCTCGGATTCCAGAGCCAACACTTGCTGTTTTCGTGACACATCTGCGTAACGGGCTAACTGGTCGATCAGCCTAACCGGATCGAAACTGCTGCGAGTAAACGCCATTTTCATCAATCGCGGCACCTGTTTGAGTTCATCCACCGAATAGGCGATGGCGGTAGCCCCAATCGTTCCACCAATCACGATCAAAGCGGCGGTTCCTTGCAACAAGGCACCCGCTCGCCCACCTTCCAACATAAACCCCGAAACCAATGCCAAGAGGCCAAATATAATGCCTCCTAGCGCACTCGCATCGAGACGCATAACGCCCCTCCTGACTTGCTACATCCAAATACCGCGCGCAGCATGCTTAATGGCGCTATAGCGTATCGCCAACGACGGACTAGCGTACTGATCGTACTCCTCTGCTGTGGCAAATTCCCGACGAATCACCTCTCGGCGTAATCGAATCGGATCCATCTCAATTCCGTTTAGATTATCCACTCCAATATAGTTACCCGGAGACAGGATAATCTGCGGCATCCAAGTCGCGTCACTGTGAAGATAGTGCGCCTGGATGTCGAACATCCGTCGATTCCCGACAACCTCCCAAACCCCGGTCCATGGGTGCGGACCTAACACCACATGGTACATGCTGTCCCGATTGCGTTCACGGTTAGGCTTAACCAGATGTTTACAAAAGATAGGCCCGCCGAGTGACGGATCAACCTGATATAGGATGTTATTTAAAATGAAGTGAATAAGTTCATCCCGGCTAGGCCGTAGTGCCCCATTAGGAAAACAACGATCGGTCTCACTGCGTCGTCCTCGACGCTTCGTCTTAGGCCACCCAAAAATCGGAGTCGACATTTCAACGACTTGTCCATCTTCAAAAAAGGCTAGTGTTTTCGTTGACATTTGTTATCCCATCCCCCCCACTGGAAACAGGTATTACCCATTTAATATTCAAGGTTCGACACATTCCCCCCATTTCCTGCTTTTATTGACCAGAAATACCAAGAACCAACAAACGCCCAAAACATTAAGCAAATCAACGGATTCTGGCTCTAGTGATGCTTATCCGGTCGGTAGCCAGGATGATTAAAAGGCTCCTGAACACATTTTCAGGAGAAAATTTATCCATATTCTCTTTAATTAGGATTTCTGTAGCGATGGAACAAAAATGGTAATAGATTGGTCGAGGACTTATCCATATTCTGAGAAAATTCCTTGATGCGTTAACGAGCCGCTAACGACCTAGCATAATTTTCTGTTATATTGGTTCTTGAGTCGAATT
Source organism: Bacillota bacterium (assembly GCA_021820645.1). The sequence goes on along the minus strand of JAKADJ010000218.1, from coordinate 53 downwards.
GGTGAGGTGTCTGGAATATCGAACGGGTTCTATAATGGTGAGGTTCTTACCAA
>JAKADJ010000217.1 GCA_021820645.1 Bacillota bacterium | reverse complement strand
GCGGCTCACGTGTACTTCGGCCGCTCCATTACGACCCTCACACCCGCCGACGCCACGCTCCTGGCTGGGTTGCCTCAAGCCCCATCAGCCTATGACCCTCTGACTCACTTTCGTCTAGCAAAAGACCGTCAATGGGAAGTCTTAAGTAGTATGGTGTCTGACCACTTAATTTCTGCAAATAAGGCGCATCAGATCTTTACCGAGCCGCTCCACTTACTAAAGTAGGAGGGAGCCTGCACCACACCAGGCTCCCTCCTACTTCGTGTGCAGCCATTGCCTAAACTTAACGCTGAAGCTTTTTGAGTTCTGGAATCAGTCGATCGTTAAGCACCCGTATATGAGTGCCCTTCATCCCCAACGACCGTGATTCAATGACGCCGGCCGATTCAAATTTACGCAGCGCATTCACAATCACCGATCGTGTAATCCCCACCCGATCGGCAATTTTCGATGCGACCAAAAGCCCTTCTTCTCCGCCCAATTCATCGAAAATGTGCTGGACGGCCTCAAGCTCGGAGTACGAAAGCGTGTCAATAGCCACTTTCACGGCAGATTTTTTTCGCGCTTCCATGTCGAGCTCATCAGATTTAGATCGCAAAACCTCCATGGCGACCACTGTCGCGCCATACTCAGCCAAAATGAGATCTTCGTCCTCAAACTCTCGTCCGAACCGCGAGAGTACTAGGGTCCCGAGGCGGTCGCCGCCCCCGTTAACGGGTACTACGGTCGTAATCTTATTTTCGTAGATACACTGTTTATCGCGGAAGAAAACACATCGTCGCGACTCTTGCGACACATTCGGATAGGTTTCGTCCACTTTCAACAACCCGTTGTTATAGGGCGAGGGAAACGAGTCTTGCCCCAAAACTTCCCGAATCATGATGTCGCACTCAAATGAATCCAACAGAGAATATCCTAAAATTTTACCCCGACGGCTCACCACATACACGTTAGCTGCAATGAGCTGGCTGAGAATCTGCGCCATCTCTTCGAAGTTAACAGGATGCCCGGCCGTGCGTTGCAACAAACGGTTAATGCGTCGTGTTTTTTCCAAAAGTTGTTCCACGACAAAAGCCTCCTTCAAGTTACGTATTTCGTCATCGCTCCAATTTCCGGTTATGAGTATACCATAATAATAGAATGGAATGTGATAACGAAACCAAAAATTCAGAGTATATACCGATTAATGTCAATATTATCCGCTAGCTGGGCGAGCCGCTGATCCACGTACGCTGCGGTAATGGGAATCTCTTGCCCCGTGAGGTCCGGGGCTTCAAAGCTCAGTTCTTCCAACACTTTCTCTAAAATAGTGTGTAGACGTCTGGCCCCAATGTTCTCGGTGTCCCGGTTGACGCGGTCGGCATAGCGTGCCATGGCCCATAGGGCATCATCCTCAAACCGCACCTCTACCCCTTCCGCCCCTAACAGCGCTTGATATTGCGCTATCAATGAATTCTTCGGTTCAGTTAATATCGCATAGAAGTCCTGCTCCGTTAGGGCATTAAATTCGACCCGGATCGGAAACCGCCCCTGCAACTCGGGAATCAGGTCGCTGGGCTTGGAAACGTGAAAGGCTCCCGCCGCGATGAATAGAATGTGGTCGGTCTTAACGGGCCCATATTTAGTGTTGACAGTGGATCCTTCTACAATCGGCAAGATATCGCGTTGAACGCCCTCTCGACTCACGTCGGGGCCCCGTCCCTCGTGACTGGAGGACGCAATTTTATCAAACTCATCAATGAAAATAATGCCTTGCTGTTCGGCGCGCCACAAGGCATCGGCATTGGCCGCGTCTGTATCTATGAGTTTTTGCGCTTCTTCTTGGGTCAAAACTTTCCGGGCTTCTGAGACCGTCATTTTTCGTCGCTTGGTGCGCTTGGGTAGCAAGTTGCCAAACATTTCACCCAAGTTCATCTGATTGTCCTCGGCACCAGGCATATTGCCCAGCATGGGCATTTGAGGCCCCGGGTCTTCCACGTCGACCTCCACCAGATCGTGTTCCATGGCTTTTAACCGCAGTTTTTCGCGAATTTTTCGGCGATCTTCCTCAATCCGTCGGCGTTCTTCGTAATCGATCGGACGCTTCGCTTGATAGTTACCGCCCGCACCACTAAAAATCGCTTCAAAAGGATTTTTGGGTGTCGACTCGTCGACGGGGTCCGGCACTAAGGCTTCTACAATGCGGTCTTCAGCAGCCCGCTCCGCGCGGTCTTTAACCGATTGGGACCGTTCTTCCTTGACCATGCGTACGCTCGTCTCCACCAAATCCCGGATCATGGCATCAACATCTCGTCCCACGTACCCGACTTCCGTAAATTTGGTCGCTTCCACTTTGATGAAAGGGACCCGTAAAAGCCGTGCCAATCGGCGCGCGACTTCGGTCTTACCAACCCCGGTGGGTCCAATCATTAAGATATTTTTCGGCGTAATTTCTTCTTGTAATTCGGGCTCCAACCGGCTCCGGCGCCACCGATGACGGAGTGCAATAGCCACCGCCCGTTTGGCATCATGCTGCCCGACAATGTGCCGGTTCAATTCTTCCACGATCCGTTTGGGTGTTAATAGCGCTTCATCCATGACCCAATCCCCCTCCAAGAGTCCTATTCTAGCGTTTCAATCGTCAAGTGATGGTTCGTGTACACGCAAATATCCGCCGCAATATCCAGTGAACGCCGCACCAACTCTTCGAGCGGTGGCGGGCTTTCCAAAGACGCGAACGCCCGCGCTGCCGCCAGCGCGTAGCTTCCTCCCGAACCTACTGCGGCGATTTGATCGTCCGGTTCGATCACCTCGCCCGTGCCCGACAGCAGAAATAGATCCGACTTATCGGCTACGATGAGCAACGCCTCTAATTTGCCTAACATTCGATCGGTCCGCCATTCGCGGCTCAGAGCAACTGCCGCCCGCGACAGATTGCCATGGTGTTCTTCCAATTTCCCCTCAAATCGTTCAAATAGGGTCAAGGCGTCGGCCACGGCCCCCGCAAACCCAGCCAAAATGGCGCCATGATACAGGCGCCTGACTTTCTTGGCGGTGTGCTTCATAACGGTGTTTTGTCCGAACGTCACCTGCCCGTCGCCCCCAATTACCGCACGACCATCTTTTACCACGCCTAAGATGGTGGTCCCATGAAACTCTATCGCTGACACTAGGAATCATCCTCCTGTCTTATGACTACGTATGATGCGCCCGAGGATGCGCATTTTGGTAGACACGGGTTAATTGATCTTGGGAAACATGAGTATAAATCTGTGTGGTCTTGAGGCTGGCGTGGCCGAGCAACTCCTGGACTATCCTTAGGTCCGCGCCATTCATTAATAGGTGGGTCGCATAGGAGTGCCTAAGCCAGTGTGGACTAATGTTGCGCTGTATCGCGGAGTGCAGCATAGTGGCCTTGACAATCCGTCGTAAGCTCCGGGTGGTTAACCGACCGCCGCGGTGATTTAAAAAGAGTGCCTCTATATTACGCCCTAATAGCTGCGGGCGGGCTTCTTGGAGGTATTGAGTGAGCGCCCGCACTCCGTAAGACCCGATCGGCACCACGCGCGGTTTCCCCCCTTTTCCCATGACGCGAAGCATACCCTGTTGTAAATCCAGGTCCCTGACGTTCATCCCAATCGTTTCCTGACTACGCAGTCCCGCTCCGTAGAGCGTTTCCACCAGAGCCCAGTTGCGAATTCCCAAGGGCCCGCGTGTCTTAAGCGCAGTTTCCATCATGGCTGCCATCTCGTCCAAGGTCAAAACCCGGGGCAATCGGGCGCGAAACCGGGGCGCCAAAATCCGGCGCGCTGGGTTCTCCCGAATAATGCCTTCCCGTTCCAAATAGCGGAAGTAGGACCGCACCACGGATAACTTTCGGGCGATGGACCGGGCCGCGATTCCCGACTGCCCCAGTTCCGCGAGCCAGCGACGTATGCGTTTTGCGTCAACCGTCAAGAGGCTACCCACCTGGTTCTGAAATTGCTTAAGATCTGAACTATAGGCTCGTACCGTATGCTCCGAAGCGCCCTCAATCACGGCCAAGTATCGCAAGTATTCCCCGACGGAGTCTTGGGTCATAGCGCGTTTCCGCTATCTCGTTGGCCCAAGACGCCGCATCGGCATCCCCACAATTCGATGCTGGTTAAGGCTCGTCTCCGCATCCTCTGTCGGCGCTCCTTCTTGTCACGGACTACAGCCGCATCAGGTGGGTCCGGGAGAAGGCCAAAGTTGGCATTCATCGGCTGGAAGTGCTCAGGGTCGGTATGCGTCACGTAATAGGCCAAAGCACCCATCATTGTCTCGCGAGGCCATATCACGGCCTCGTCGCCGTGCACCCAGCGCGCGGCATTGATGGCCGCCATGATACCAGTGGCCGCAGATTCCACATAGCCTTCGACCCCTGTCATTTGTCCCGCAAACCACAGATCTTTCCGGATCCGCGTGGCAAAGGTCGGATCCAGAAACTTCGGCGACTTCAAATAGGTATTCTTGTGCATCACGCCATATCGAACAAACTCGGCATCGTGTAGGGCGGGAATCAGCGAGAATACCCGTTTTTGCTCTCCCCAACGTAGATTGGTTTGAAACCCAACCAGGCTCATCAAGGAGCCCGCCGCGTTATCTTGGCGTAATTGCACCACCGCGTAAGGACGCCTACCATCCTCAAACGGATTCGATAGCCCGATCGGTTTCAAGGGGCCAAAGAGCGGCGTCCGAATCCCCCGGTGGGCTAGTTCTTCGATGGGCAGGCATCCTTCAAAGAATTTGGTGTCGTTTTCAAAGTCGTGGCGAGGGTGTTGTTCCGCATGGATGAGGGCATCATAAAATTCCAGATATTCGCGTTTGGTTAGCGGACAGTTAAGGTAGTCCGCTGATCCCTCTCGAGAGCCCCAAAAGGCGCGGCCCATATCCACCGACTCTTTCAATACAATCGGTGCGGCCGCATCATAAAAGGACAAGAATGTCTCCCCAAGCAAGTTCTGGAGCGCTTGACTCAGTCCGGCATGCGTCAAA
>JAKADJ010000216.1 GCA_021820645.1 Bacillota bacterium | reverse complement strand
CGGGCAAGCGGACCACAATTTTAGCCCGCCCGATCGGAAAGCTCATCGGCGGTCCGTCGAGAAGACTCGACAGTGAAACAATTTCAAGCCCATCGGGTCGTCGTACGGTATAGGAAAAGTGGCCCGTTAGAGTCGACCCACTCGCGTTATCGAGGACGGTAATGAGATCCAACGATGCCCCGGATTGCAAACTATCGACCCGGCGTCCCTCGACCTCAAGATAAGCCTCTTGGAGCGCTAACGGCCCACTTTGAGTCTCTCTATCCGCTTCCAGAGGTTCATTCTGGCTCATGCCTTGGTTTTGATCGATCATGCTTTGCCGGTAGGCAAAAATGACGTCGCGAGGGTTGCCAATCTTTTGCATGACCCCTTGGTTAATCCACACCGCCTGATCCATCAGCCGTTCGATGGCTCCAAGATTATGGGATACCAATAAGATATTGGTCCCTCCCCGTTTCATCGCAAAGATCCGATCCATGCAGCGCTGCTGAAAGGCCTCATCCCCCACCGCCAGGACTTCATCCACGATCAGGATCTCGGGGTCTACACTGGTCGCCACCGAAAAGCCGAGTCGGGCCTGCATCCCCGATGAGTAATATTTGACCGACGTGTCGATAAAAGGGCGAATGTCCGCAAACTCAATAATTTCCTCCATCTTTTGGTCGATGGCCTTACGCCCAATGCCTAAAATGGAGCCATTAAGATAGACATTTTCGCGACCCGTAAAATCCGGATGAAACCCAGCTCCCAACTCGATTAGCGCCGACACCCGGCCAGATACCTCAATCTGTCCGCGGGTGGGCGTCATGGTCCGCGTCAAAATCTTTAGCAGGGTGCTCTTCCCGGATCCATTGTTACCCACAATACCAAAACTGGTACCCTCCGGCATCTCAATGCTGATATCTTGCAACGCCCAAAATGGCTCGCTTTTGGGCCGTTTACTTTGGGGCTGCGGAATCATGCGCAACAAGAGGTGTCCCACGCTGTCGGCCCGGTCTTTCTTCAACAAAAATTGCTTCCAGACCTTTTCGACACGAATTGCCGCCATTACATCACCTCGGCAAACATGGGTTCCACCCGTTTGAAGAGGGCCAGTCCCCCGAGAAACACGACACCGGTCCAAGCTACGGCGACCCATAAATATTCCGGATACAGGATGCGTCCGGTGAAAATCACGTTGCGTTCCAGTTCAATGATGGTACCCATGGGATCAATCAGCAACAAAGTTTGGAGCGTCTTCGGCACCGCCGACAACCGATAAATCACGGGAGAAAAGTAGAGCCACACCATTAAGAGGAGGCCCATCAATTGCGTCATGTCGCGGTACAGCACATTCAAGGCTGCCACCATGTAGCCGATTCCCATCGTAAAGAAAATCTGTACGAGTAAGATTGCGGGAAGCCAGAGGCTCGTCCAATGCACTGGGACCCGGTAGATGAGGAGAAAGATAACGAATACGCCGAGCGAGAACATGAAATCAATAAAACGGGCCAGGATCGCGGCCGTCGGTAGCACAACCCGCGGGAAGTAGATTTTGGCTAGTAAGGTGGCATTGCCGGACACGCTACCTACCGCCGACATAATGCCGTTGGCAAAAAAGTTCCAGAAAGTTAGGCCCGCTAAATAAAACACGACGTAGGGAATCGGCTTGGTGGAGACATGAAAAATAACCCCAAAGATAAATCCAAAAATGGCGGCCGTGACCAAGGGGTTGATAATCGCCCAATAAAGGCCCAAGAGCGAGTGCTTATAACGCGTTTCGACGTCTCGAGAGGCCAGGTTACGGGTTAATTCCAGCCAGAGTCCGAGACCTCGAAATCTCTCAACCAGCCGACGCCATCGACCCTTATCCATCTCGACACTCAATGATGCATCCCTCACGCATGAACCCCTTCCCGCAGTTCTTTCTCTTCCTCATTCTATCCACCCGTGGCAATGCACTCAAATCTAGGTTTTGGTGGGAATCTCGCGAGTGAGTCGAAATAGCCAGACCCCGGCGCGGTGGTAGACGAGGTTCGCTTTTGACACGTGATTCGCCCTGACCTCCCAGTCGGCCATTACCGAGCGTGGTGTAAAGCTATCCCAGGTGGACGGATCAATTAATACATAAGCGCCCACCGGGATCGGCACCCGATACAAGGCCGAAGCGGGCAGATTATTCGGATTCACATGGCGGTGAGGAAGAATATAGCTTTGGCTCACTAACGTGGCATGTGGCGGCACGAGAGCTAATGCCGCACGCAGTTCGGCCACATTAGTGGGACGAGGCCGCCACGTGGAGTGATACAGATATCCTCCCATCAGCACCACCCACCCCACCGACCATAACATCGCCACTTTAGTGAGACGCGACGGCAAGCGTCCCGCTGACACCACGATGAGTGCTAAAAACGGTGCCACCAACGCACTGCGATCCGTAAACGGCGAGGTCGACGCCACCGTACCCAACATCAGATTAAATCCCACCACCGCGATAGCGGGAATCCACCATCCATTAAGGAGACCTCGATTCCGCACCATCCCACCTAGGGTCACCAAGGCTGGCAGGACAATCCAGGCTAGATACAACCCGACGCGTACATCGAGGTGCCCATGCCATAGCCAGTGCGGCAATGGAAACGAGAGGCGGTGCACGATGCCCCAATACACCGATGTCCCGGCCCATAAGGCCAGTCCAAACCCTAGCGTGCGACGCCATAGCACCAATCCCAACCCGGTCAACAAGAAAGCTCCCGTCACAGGGATTCCGATGCCAGTCCCCAATCCCAGGAGAACCACGAACACTATCCATCGGCCATCCAAAGCGAACCACACCAGCCATAAGACTAACGGGATCGCCCACACTATTAGGTGAAAGTCATAGATGTTCGCCGCAATGAGCGTGGGAAACAACAAATAGAGAACACTGGCGATCTGGATGGTCCTGGGTTCCCGACCGAGCCGCAATCCAATGCGCCAAATGGCAAGACTCCCGCTGCCCACCCACAGTGCGCCCAGAAAAAACAGAGAGCTTAAATCAAAGTTCTGGGCTAAGGGAGCCAGCACCCAAATTCCCCAAGCCTTTTGCGTGGCAATCGATCGAGCCAGCAAGTTTGTGGTTAAAAGCGCGCTATGACCGTGAAGAATGAGCGCAAATGCGGTCAAATAGCCCGCTAGACTGTAGCCATGGCTCACGAACATTCCGTATCGCACGACCGCCAGTGTGGTTACAATAGCGGTATAGGCCCACACCCAGGCCCATCGAGAAATTTTGTCAGTTTTTAATAAACTTCCCTGGTTCGAAACCAGGGTGTTGCTCGATGCTGGATTTTCGATCATAGCGCCCCGTTCTAGACCCCGATATCCCTAACCTCTTGATCCTGCCACAAGTCGAAAGCTGTCGCAACCAGTAACCCATCAGCAACTTATTCCAAAATCGCGGTAGGTTTCCCCACGTCTTTCCTACCTGACGAATAGTCGGGGCCACCCAATTCATCGCCTGATGGGCCGAGTCCCGGCAGGACAGGCTTTGGAAGGGACTAAAGAACCCTATCAACAAAAAAGAACGGAGACCTCCCCCTGACGTCCACGCAACATGAAGTGCAGAATAAAGCCACTCATTCCCGATGGCCATCGCGTTGCAATATCCCAAACACATAAAAATGCGGGTATCCGGCTTTTATGATTAATCGCGCCTTCCGGCGAGCCTTCGTCACATGGAGCAAAATCCGGATTCTATGAGTGACTTGGCGGCCTATTGGTCCGTTGTCACGAATCCCACGCCACTAATCCTTAGGGGATTAACGGGCCGGTTAGCGATTTAGCATAATTTTTTGACAGTTATTGTTTATTGGGTCGTGATGACCGGTCCATCCGCTATAATATGGGCAAGGAGGGATGGCCGGTGGCGACTCGCGAAGAGTTGAAGCAGCTCATCGATGGCATGCCCGATGAAGCGTTGCCTTTTATTCAGGAGACCCTAAAGCGTTGGACGCCGGAGCGTTCGGCGGCGGCGGCTCGTTTAATCGCACGCTTGTCCAAGGGCTACGACTTCGGACTGCGAGGCGAACGGCCCTATGGGACACGCGATGACCTCTATGACCGTTGAGTTTGTCGATACCAATGTCCTCGTGTACGCACACAATCGTCGCGATGAGCGCCGTCACCGGTCGCGCGGGACCTCCTGACTCGCCTGACCGAAGATGGCACGGGCGCGGTCAGTATTCAGGTGCTGCAAGAATGGGTCAATGTCGTGACGCGGCGCGTGCCCGTTCCGTTGACGCTGGACGAATCCGCGCGGGTCATTGAGGATTTCGACTCCGCCGGATGGCGGATTATCTCCCCGCAAGTGGGCGACGTCATCGAAGCATTGGCGATGATGCCACGCTGGCAATTGTCGTGGTGGGACGCCTTAATTGTGATAGCCGCACAGGTGGCTGGGGCATCGGTTTTGTGGACCGAGGATCTGAATCATGGACAGAAGTTCGGGTCTGTCACCATTCAGAACCCGTTTCACGATTGAGCCGACGGGAGAAACCACGCCGTAAGGAATGTTCGGGGGCGAGAGTCCCAGAAGGAACACCCTGTGATGGCCGTCGAATTAAACTTGCGGCGCTATTTCATGCGTGACTAACAGCTCTACGGGCATAACCGGAATGAATGAAGGGGTGGTTCTGTGAGTCCTCTTGTGGAATTCGAGACAGCACGCCTGTGGTTGCGAAAGCCCGTGGAGGCCGACATCCCCAGTCGCGTCGAGATCCCTCGCGATCCGGAAGAGAATCGGATGTATGGCGGAAACGGCAGTCCCAAAACGTTTACGCCCGACGAGGTCCGCGCCAAATTGTCCGCCTTAACGGCGGAGAACAGCGCGGTCAGCCGGTCATGGATACTGGCCGCCAAAGTCTGGCCTGACGGTACCGCGGTTCCCCAGCCGCAAGGTCGGTATATCGGGCAAATCACCATTTTCGGCATCGACCCCGATCATCGGAATGCTCGTCTTCGCATCGGCATCTATGATCGCCGA
>JAKADJ010000215.1 GCA_021820645.1 Bacillota bacterium | reverse complement strand
GTCCGACTCAAGGCTCATCGTTCACGCAACTCGTCGGGAATGCCATTAATGCGGTGACTGCGAGCCAACAGAACGCCAACGTCTCCATCCAGCAAGCCATGGCGGGACAAGGTAGCGTGACGTCCGCAATGGTGTCCATGGTTGAGGCGCAGTCCACGCTGGATGTGGCCACCGCAGTCAACAACAACGTCATTTCGGCGTACCAGGCGATCATGAATATGCCGATTAACTAAGTTGGGGGACCCTCATGAACGATCGGATACAAAAGACCAGGCAGTGGGTCACGAATTGGTGGAAAATCTCGTCAACCAGTCAAAAGCTGCGACTAGCCGTGGTGCTCGCTATGCTGGTGGCAGTTGTCGGGGTGGCCTGGGGAATGGTTACTAACCCCAACTATCAGCCCCTTTACACCAACTTAAACCCGGCGGCGGCGGGCCAAATTACGGCGCAACTGACTCAAATGAAGGTTCCCTACCAATTGAGTAGTCAAGGTCGTACCGTCTTGGTGCCTAAGTCTGATGTCAACCAGGTGAGGGTGACGTTGGCGGATCAAAATATTCCGTCCTCGGGAACCGTCGGCTTGCCGACGCCTTTGACGTTTTCTCTCGGGGAAACCAACCAGGAGATTCAACTCTCGCAATTGGTTAACATTGAAGCCACTTTGCAACAAACTATCGACACCATAAATGGTGTGAAGAGCTCCCGGGTCCTCATCAATGAGCCTTCACCGAGTCTATTTGGTGAGAGCCAAAATCAGCCTACGGCAAGCGTGTTTGTCTCCCTGGTACCAGGAGATGCCTTGAATCCGGGTCAAGTCCGCGGCATCATGAACCTGGTCGCCCATTCGGTCTCGGGACTGGCCGTGGCATCGGTGACCGTGGTCGACCAATCCGGTAATGTGCTCTCGGCAGGACTTTCGTCAAACTCCCCAGCCGGTCAAATTAGCGGACTAACTGGGGCCGAATTAGCCGACCAGACCTCGGTAGAGAACCAGATTAGTCAAAATGTCACCACCATGCTGCAGCAAATGTTGGGGCCGGGATCGGCCGTGGTCCGCGTCAACGCAGCGCTTAACTTTAATCAGTCCACGGTCAACACCACCACCTATGGTAAAAATGCCCTATCCTCGCAACAAGTGCAAACCCAGACCTCGTCTCAAGCGGGGGGTGCCGCAGCCCAGGCAGGAGCTGGCGGCAACACTCCAGTGTATCCGACCACAGGTGCCGCGGGTCCCTCTAAATCATCGAGTTCCACTACGGTGAGCCACTACTTGGTCAATACCACGAAGACCAACCAAACCATCCAACCCGGCAGTATCAACCGACTGACCATCGCGGTCGTGGTAGATAAGGCATTGACCCCAGCACAAGCTACGTCTATCAAGAATTTAGTTTCGGCCGCCGCCGGAGTTAACCTCGCGCGCGGCGATCAAGTCACGGTGGTGGGTCAAGCATTTAATCGCACGGCCGTCAATTCCGCCGTTTTAGCCATGAAAAAGGCTCAGGCCGCCCAAAGCTTGCGGCGCTATGTGCTACTCGGACTGGCGGTCATGGCGGGACTGATTTTGTTGTTGTGGATTCGGCGTATGGCGAAAAAGATCAGCGTGCGACCCATGTTGGCCGCGTCTGGTAGTGGTTCCTTATCCACCTTAGATGAGGGCCCTAGACTCTCGGTGGCAGACTTGCTCAACGAAATGCGTCAATCCAAAGAACCGACGATGGCGGATGCCGCCAAGATGCATCTTGATCAACTCGTGAAAACCGATCCCGAGGGCGTAGCGCGGATGCTTCGCGCCTGGATTCAGGAGGAACAAGGCTAATGGTGCGAATGCCCGGTGCGAAAAAGGCTGCCATTCTCCTGATGAGTCTTGGAGCCCAGGATGCCGCGGATCTGATGCGCCACCTGCGACATTCTGAAATCGAGCAAATTACCGTGGAAATTGCCAACATAAAACGGGTGGATCGGGAGATTCAGAAAGATGTCTTAAACGAGTTTTATCAGATTTCTCGGGCGGAAATTGAGATAACCGAGGGCGGTATTGAGTTGGCGCGAGACATGTTAGAGCGCGCGTTCGATCCCGGGCGGGCCAACGAAATTTTACGCCGCCTGACCACCTTTTTACAACGCCGACCGTTCGATGTGCTTAGGAAGGCCGATGCCAATCAGATCATTGCCCTCATTCTCAATGAGCACCCGCAGACGATGGCGGTCATGTTAGCCTACATGGACCCGATGCAAGCCTCTCAGGTGCTGTCAGCGCTGCCTGCTGACATTCAGAGTGACGTGGCACGGCGCATTGCGTTGATGGGACGCGCCGCTCCCGAAGTCATCAAAGAAATCGAGGCACTCTTGGAGACCAAGCTTTCTAACATGGCAGCCGAAGAGGTATCCGGAGCCGGGGGCATTAATGCAATCGTCCCGATCCTTAATAACGCCGATCGCACCTCCGAGCGACAAATTCTGGAGCGACTCGATGAATTCGACCCCGAATTGGCCGACGAAATCCGCAACCGCATGTTTGTCTTTGAGAACATTGTTCAGATCGAGGATAAGTCGGTACAAAAAGTGCTACGGCGAGTGGACAACAAGACCCTGGCCATGGCCCTTAAGGGAACGGCCGCCGAAGTGGCGACCAAGGTGATGCGTAACCTCTCACAAAAAGCCGCTGAGCTATTAAAAGACGATATCGAAGTACTAGGACCCGTGCGGATCCGGGATGTGGAACAAGCCCAGCGTGAGATCGTGAACATTATCCGTCAATTAGAGGATCAGGGGGAATTAGTAATCTCCCGAGGGGAGCGTGACGATTTTGTCGTCTAGAGTGGTCAAAGCCAATCGGCTCGCAATGGGACAAGAGGCGCATCGGATTCTGCCTAAGCCCGGGCCCAATCCGGTAGACATCGACGAAGCGGTTGTGGAGCGAGTGGACCACATGATTGCGCGCTCTCGCCAGGAGGCCCAGGCGATACTCGAAGAAGCTCAAGAAGAAGCGCGCCGGCTGACCCAAAACGGCTGGGAAAAAGGATACCAAGAGGGGATGCAACAAGGCTTAGCCCAAAGCCGCGATCAATGGCAAACCATCCTGTCGCAAATGGCAGCGCCGCTGGTGAGTCTCGACCAACTGGGGAATTTTACGAAAGCCGTACAACAAGAAGAGATGTTAAGTTTGGCAGGTGCCCTTTTAGTACGATGTTTTCCTATCGTGGCAGAGCGGGATCCAACGGCATTTCAAAGTTATTTAGAGGCCGCAATCGCGGAGCTTAACGATGAGTCAGTCCGGATCTTTGTCTCGCCAAAATGGGAGCCCTACGTGAAGGGGGTGGCCATCGATCTACGGGCACAAATTCAAGACCTAAGGGTGATCGTGGACCAGATGTTGGGAGAAGACGAGTGGCGCCTAGAAACTGAGCGCGGAGGCATTTTGGCCGGCCCGCTGACGACGCTCTATACCGTCATTAACGAGGTGATCAATGGATTGGGAGAACGTCCATTCGCGGATCGCTAAAGCCGAAAGATTTCCGGCGATAGGCCGGATTGAGTCCGTCCGGGGTACCACCGTAGTGTCGCGGGGACCCAAGGCCCCGGTCGGAGAATTGTGCTGGATTGAAGGCGATGGAAAGCCTATCGTGGCGGAACTAGTGGGCTTTGAAGCGAAGGGTCGGGTGCTCTTAACACCCTACAACGAATTGACCGGGATCGAACCCGGCCAAATGGTGCGGGCGTTAGGCCATCCCTTAAAAATACCGGCCGGGCCGTCCGTGTTGGGTCGAGTCATCGACGGGACCGGTAACCCCTTAGACGAGTTGGGAGAAATACCAGGAATCCGGCAGGTGGTTAGCACTCGCCCTATTCCGCCATTGCTCCGACGTCCCATCGACCGCCCCTTGGTAACCGGTATACGCGTCATCGACACCTTGTTGACGCTGGGGATGGGTCAACGCGTGGGGATTTTTGCAGGAGCCGGGATTGGGAAAACGACTCTTTTACGCCAACTGCTGTCCGGAGTACAGGCGGATGTTGCCGTAGTGGCGCTGGTGGGGGAACGGGGTAGGGAGGTGGCCGAATTCTATCAAGCGCTACCAAAGCCTGCATTGGCAAGGACGGTCATTGTCGCGGCGACATCAGATATGCCAGCCATCATGAGATTGTCCGCGGTCCACAGCGCCAATTTTATTGCCGAATCGTTTCGAAACCAAGGGAAGCACGTAGTTTTGGTGGTCGATTCCCTCACTCGCGTGGCGATGGCGCAGCGCGAAGTCGGTCTCGAGGCCGGGGAGATTCCCTCGGTCCGGGGATACACGCCCTCGGTGTTTCAACTACTGCCCCGGCTCTTGGAGCGTGCGGGATTGGTCGGTAGTGGATCGATTACCGGTGTCTATACCGTGCTACTAGACGGCGATGATCCGACGGACCCTGTAGGGGATGCCGTTCGCGGTATCCTGGACGGCAATCTTTATCTGTCTCGGGCCATGGCGGAGCGGCACCATTTTCCTGCCATCGACGTCCAGAAGAGCCTCAGTCGTGTGATGCCGATGATTGTGGATGACCCTCAGCGCAAGATAGCGTCGCAAGTACGCCAGGCTCTCAGCCGACTAGAACGTTCACGGGATATGGTGGACATTGGTGCGTATCAGTCCGGCAACGATCCGGCGCTGGACCGTCTTCTGGCGCTGGAACCTGCGCTATGGGACTGGATGCAGCAACCTGACGATATTTTTTCGGATCCGTTGTCAGCCCTCGAGTCGCTCCGCGGTATCATTGAGCCCCGCTCAGAGGAGATGACGGATGGATCTTGAGGCCTGGCTGGTACATCTCGATCGCAGACACGACTCCCTCATCCAGGAGCTGGAAGAGGGGGAGCGTAAAAGACGAGAATTGGCGGCCATGCAGGAGGCCTGGCAGGCACGGTTCCCCACTTTGTCGCATGACGCACCCATCACGGCAGACGAGATTCAAGGATACCTCCGGTATCCCGACAAGATTGTGTGCGAAATTAGTCGACTCCAAGAGCAGGAATCTCAG
>JAKADJ010000214.1 GCA_021820645.1 Bacillota bacterium | reverse complement strand
CAGTCTGAAGTTTCGTGTAGTCTCCGACCGTGGTATCGTTCTCAATCGTGCTGTTGTGGCCTACGATGACGTGATCCCCAATGTGGCAGCGCTCGCGGACCTGTGCTTGATCGGCAATAAAGCAATCTCGGCCAATCATGGTTCCGGCATAGAGAATGGCATACGCTCCGACTTGGGTCCCTTGGCCGATCACCAAAGGGTCTAAATCACCGGTCACGAGGGTGCTAGTTTTAGCCCGTGACGGTTCGCGCCCCAGGATTGCACCATCCCCAACCGTCACATTGTCCTCGATCACGGTCTTTTGCCTTACAATGACCCGATGTCCCAACCGCACATTTTCCCCAATTTCTGCTCCATCTTCAATAATGCAGTCGATTCCCTGGGTGAAAGGGTTCAAGAGGTCATCACCTCTTTTAATAGGATGGGTCGATGTTCTTGGGCCGAACGTGTCAAGGCCTCCACCACGGCCACGCTCATGATAGCACTCTGACCCGAAAGCTCAGGATCCGTGTGCTGCCGAATAGCGTGTGCAAAATCCAGCAAGGCATCCCCATGGCTCTTCCAGCTAGGACGGGCGGGGAGTTCCGCTAATTCTCGTTGGACTGCTGACTCATCGTCGTCGTCGACGCGCCAAACCTCGATCTCTGCCGTGGAGGGGCCAATCACCACGACCCCTTCCGACCCGATCAGGGTAATCCGTTCTTCCAGATTGGTGTTGGGCACCGAGGTTGTTGCCGCGATCGAGGCCAAGGCCCCCGACACAAAGCGAATGGTCCCCGCGACGGTATCCTCCGCCTCAATTTCGTGGGTTAAGGTCTCGGCATGAGCAAAGACTTCATCGACCGGACCCATGGCCTGCAGCAACACATCGAGGGCGTGTATGGCCTGATTGAAAAGCACCCCCCCGTCGGTAGCACGGGTACCGCGCCAGGGAGCCTCATCATAATAAGACTGCGGACGCGCCCACCTCACCGACACTCCTCCATTGATGAGACGTCCGAGGCGGCCTTCGCGTACAGCTTCCAGCATCCGCGACACCGACGGTAAGAGCCGATTAAATTGGGTGACCGCAACTCGCAAGTCTTTGGCTTGCGCATGATTTAATACCTGGCGCGCATCTAAGTAATTGAGTGTTAAGGGTTTTTCCACCAGCACGTGACACCCATGGTCTAGCGCCAAAAGGGCTAAATCTTTATGGGTTCCAGAGGGAGTGGCAATAATTACGGCATCCGGCTTGGCACTTTCTAGCATGTCTTCGGCGCTGGCATAGGCCTCCGCGTCAAAGGCTACCGACGCCGCCTCAGCGCGATCTAACTCCGTGTCGGCGGTGGCAACCAGTGCCAGTTCCTTTTGGTGCACTAAAGCCTGCAAATGCTTTTGACCAATTTTCCCACATCCAATGAGCCCTAACTTCAAAGGTTCCGGCATCGATCATTTCCCTTCCTGGTTCTGCCTTGACAACGCTTTTCAGGGCTCTTTAGGTTACAGCAAGACAATCCGCTCTCGATTCCCTGTTACCGCTTTGGTGGCATTTCGTGAATCCACCACGAGTCGACTATGGTCAACGATCCATTGGTAGTCGAGGTGGGAATGGTCCGTTGTAATGACCACGCAATCCTGGCGCGTCAGGGTTTCGGCCGCAAGGGGTATGGAGCGGATTTCGCGTGAAAAAAAGGTGTGTGGTTTGACACGAGCCACATAGGGGTCGTGATATGACACGATAGCTCCCGCTTCTTCCAATAACTCAAAAACCTTTAACGCCGGGGATTCGCGCTCGTCGTTGATGTCCTTTTTATAGGCGATACCAAGCAGCAGTATGCGTGACCCTTTTATCGAACGCTCGCGCGCATTGAGTGCCCGTCCAATCTTATCGAGCACAAAATATGGCATACGGAGATTAATCTCTCCGGCCAATTCAATGAACCGCGTGGAAAAATCATACTCGCGAGCCTTCCAGCTCAAATAAAAAGGGTCTAACGGGATGCAGTGGCCTCCGACACCGGGACCCGGTTCAAAGATCTGGATCCCAAAGGGTTTGGTCTTGGCGGCCTCCAAGACTTCCCATACACTCAGTCCCATGCGATCACAGAGGAGGGCGAGTTCGTTAACCAGTGCAATATTCACCGCGCGATACGTATTCTCAAACACTTTGGACAACTCGGCGACCCGTGGTGAGGACACTGGGATGACATCTGAGATCGAACTCGCATAAAGCGTTTGCGCGACACTGCGGCATTGCGCGGTGACCCCCCCTACAAGTTTCGGGGTATTATGGGTCTTGAAGACCTCGTCACTCGGATTGACTCGTTCCGGCGAAAAGGCCAAGAAAAATTCTCGTCCCACGGTGAGACCACTGGTCTCTAAAATGGGTTCCAAGACTTCCTCCGTGGTTCCCGGGTAGGTCGTGCTTTCCAACACCACCAACTGCCCGGGACGCATAATCGTCCGCACCTTATCCGCCACGCTGATGATGTAGGATAAGTCCGGTTCCTTGTTGACGGTGAGCGGTGTCGGCACGCAGATAATGATGACATCCGCCTCGGTGAGATCATGATAGTCCGTCGTAGCGGTAAGACGGCCCTCATCCACTAAGCGCCTTAAATCGCTATCACTCACATCCCCAATGTAATTCTCACCGCGATTGACCTTGTCCACCTTGACGGGGTTGTCGTCGAGGCCAATGACCTGAAATCCAGATCGCGCGTGTTCCACCACCAGCGGTAACCCGACGTACCCGAGGCCAACCACTGCCACCAATGCCGTACGGTTTTGGATTCGATCCATTAGCTGGTGAAAATAGTCCACGGCATTATGGGTGACTGACACGTCGTCGTCCTCCTTGCGTAAGATCCTTGTCTCGTACCAGTGGCACCGCCGTATTCGGTCGATACTCCGGTACAATGGCCTTTAACAGGCTCAAAATCCGTGCTTGATCGTCTCGAATCGAGGCATCGACCAACTCTTCGAGCTGCGGTACCACCTCGTCGTAATCATAAGACTGGCCGTTATGAACAAAAATCCGTTCGTGTTTAGTGGCTTGAGTTTGGTCTTCTGGGGTCAGGAGCTCTTCATAAAGTTTTTCGCCAGGCCGTAAACCGGTTACCACGATATCGATATCCTGCCCCGGTTTCAATCCCGACAAGCGAATTAAATTCGTGGCCAGTTCCATAATCTTAATGGGCTCACCCATATCTAAGACAAAAGTCTCGCCGCCCGAGCCCATGGCCCCGGCTTGAATCACAAGCTGAGAGGCTTCGGCTACCGTCATGAAGTACCGTACCATATCCGGATGTGTAATCGTGACGGGACCACCTTGACTAATCTGGTGTTGAAACGTCGGAATTACGCTTCCCCGAGACCCGAGTACGTTTCCAAAGCGGACGGTGACAAATCGGGTTTTCGACCGTTCTGCATAAATACTAACCAAAATCTCCCCAATCCGTTTGGTGGCTCCATACACACTCGTGGGATTGACCGCCTTGTCGGTAGAAATAAAGACAAATGTCTCGACCTTCATCCGGTGGCTCATGTCGACCAATTGCCAGAGCCCTTTGACGTTATTGTGAACGGCTTCGGCGGGTTGTATCTCCATTAGCGGCACATGTTTATGCGCCGCGGCGTGAAAGACCACTTGCGGTCGGTGCTTTAAAAGAATCTGCTCGAGTCGTTTAGCGTCGCGCAGATCAGAGACAATCGGCACTACCTCCAGGTCCGGGAAGCGGACCCGAATTTCTCGATCGATTTCGAAAATGGACGTCTCGTCTAGGCCTAACAAGAGAAGGCTTTGAGGGCTAAAACTTGCGACTTGGCGCGCCAGTTCAGAACCAATCGAGCCTCCCGCACCCGTTACCAGCACGGTTCGTCCCGTGATGTAGCCGGCAATGCCGCCCAGGTCAATCACGGAGGGGTCCCGTTGTAACAAATCTTCGATTTGTACGTCACGAATTTGGCTAACCAAAACCTGGCCACCAATCATCTGATTGATCGCGGGTAACGTCCGGACTTTGACATCCAATTGACGGCATTGCTCCACCATCGGACGCAAAACGCGACCCGACGCGGACGGAATCGCAAACAGGACCTGGTCCACCCGTTCATCTCGCACCACTTGACGGAGTTGCTGGGAGGTGCCCAAAACCTTTAAAGCACCAATTTGCATGCCGCGCTTTAAGGTATCGTCATCTAAAAATCCCACTGCAATACCCACTTCGGGATGACGCGAGAGCTCTTGTGCCACACGTTGTCCCGCTTTCCCGGCTCCGACAATGAGAATCCGGGGAGCGTTTAATGAGCGCGGAATCCACGTGAAGTCGTAATAGGAGCGCAACAAAAACCGCCACCCTCCCACCAGCGCCAGTGAAAAGAGTGCATAGAGCAAGTACACGCCGCGAGGGTAGTGTGAAGCCCCCGCCAAAAATAGGCCGATGCCTAACAGTAAGGCGCTACCAAGCACCGCCGCAATTAACACTTGAGCGTCGCGGGACCCTGCATATTGCCATAGTCGATGATAAATCCGCATTGTCCAAAAGAGCAAAACGCTGGCCATAGTAAAGACGATCGCGATGTGTTGGTAAGGGGTGAGATAGACTGCAGGGATGCGTGGCACATCAAATCGAAGATACATTGCCAGAAACATAGAAACGTTAATCATCGCCGCATCCATCATCATGGCAAATAAAATTTTTAAATAAACTTGGGCACGTTGGCTCAAAAAGTCTCCTCCCCCCACTAAAGTAGTCCAAGCGAGGAAATTATACCACGGCACAAGCACCGAGAGGGATGACACAAGCTGGACATTTGGGATTAGGATCCGTTATTTCCCAAAATTGATGCTTTACAATGGCTGAAACTTTCACTATAGTAACGCCGATGCCAACCCAAACGTTATATCATTGAGACGTTCGATAAAGTGGCGCATGTGTAAACGACATAGCATATGGTACCGAGTAGAAACCAACAGATGGGAGATACCCGAGAATGGCCATTACGGTGGATGCATCCTCAGATATACGGTGGATCCGAGTTGTCATACCCGATT
>JAKADJ010000213.1 GCA_021820645.1 Bacillota bacterium | reverse complement strand
GGGCTCCGATTGGAGCCTGGGCTACGCCATATAAGATCTTTCGAAGTGCTGAGGATCGGGAGTTCGACCAGGTGCAGCAGACCGCTTTACATACCTTTGAACCGGTCCTGATTCTCGGTGAGAGCCAAGACCAAGAATGGTATCTCGTACAATCCCGCACCTATCAGGGCTGGATTCAAAAGTCGTACATTGCGTGGTGTGAGGCCGATGTGTGGGAACGCTATGTGACGGTCACCGACCCGGTTGTGGTCATCGGCCGCGGAGTCAGCATCGAGCCCGATCCCTACGATGAAAATCCATTGCCGCGACCTCTGGAATTTGGAGCCTGGTTGCCCCAGAGTATAGATCCGGCCGATGTTGGTTCACGCCAAGACCCGATTTGGCATCACGTCATGGACGTGCCGTTTCGTAAACCAGACGGACAATTGGCTATCCGACCCCGCCTGATCGCCCGCTCGACGTCGGTTGTGAGCGGATTTTTGCCTACGACCCGGCAATCTGTTGTCACGAGTGCGTTCGCTCTCTTGGGCGATCGCTATGGCTGGGGAGATAGTTTTGACCGGCATGACTGTTCGAGCTTTATCATGGATGTGTACCGTACCATCGGGATACAGTTGCCGCGCAACAGTAAAGCGCAAAGCCTGGCTTTGCCGATGCGGACTGCGTTAGAACCGGATTGGGAGGGGGCTCTCTCCCGAGCACACGCTGGCGATGAGCTCTACATGCCAGGTCACGTCATGCTGTATCTCGGGGCACACGAAGGACAGCATTTTGCCATCCATGCGTTTGTTGGGTATTCGCACGGACCCGGCACGGACCCGGTGTTGGCTAATCAGGTGATGGTCACACCGCTATCCCTTCATCTCCGTAGGGGCGAAAAGCGTTACGGAGATGCTTTAACCTCGGTTCACGCGATTTTGCCGTAATAGGCAGGATGGACCCAAAGCGGATCAGCCTATTCTTGGCCGATCCGCTTTGACCTTGTGGGCCATTTGCCTCCGTACCGCTCGCGTTAGGTGCGTTAAGTATGTGACTCACGACAGACGGGTGAAGTCTAAAGCCACCCGGTGGTCTGTCGGACCGAGGCAACACCCTAGTTCATTTTTTAAGGCAGGGGATTGATGTGCTCCGGGATTTCTAAAGCCTTGGCCCTCTGCTATGCGGCGCTGTGCAATTCTTCTTCATGCTGTCCCGTCCACTATACCCTCAATCCGCCGGAGTCGAGACCATAAAGGGTTACTCTTGGGACCCTAAATCGGGCCGGATAAGCACAGGGGCGCATACGTCTTCGTTAACCGGCAATTGATGGGGTGTGTTATTAACGTCAAAAACGCCATAGCCTCGCCCGCAACACTGTCAGCTGTTCCGTGTGTTGGACCGACCCAATTCTAGGCGCGCCCACTGTATGTTCACCCGCCGCCGGCCGCCCACATTGATCGACTCCAGCTAGAAGGCAAACCCCGTACTTGTGCGTCCTGTCAACGCGCCGTCGAACGCTTAGGCGTCCAACGCTTTTAGGGGCATGCCATCAATGAGGTGTTTCAGCTCTTTGCGGGTCGCCACCCCTAGTAACAAGAAACATCGAATCATTGTGCTAAAGCGATCCAGCCCGAATGTGCATCAAGGAGCTCCGGCTCACGCAGCTATTCCAACCAGGTTTTGGACCACATAGGTTGCTTGGAGATGAGATCGGAAACCGTTCAGCCATGAATTGCCAATAGCAAAAAAATTCTTGATAGCAAAACAAGGTAACTCTCGATCGATGGCGAATATGATGAAATGTATCCCATTATATTCCATAGATCGAGGAGGAATCGTTGCATGAATTTATCGTCCAAAATCTTAACCCTGGGGGCTAGCTTGATGGTTGTCGCACTCCCTGCAATGACTTCTAGTGTGGCTCTACTCCCCACCAACGCACCCCGAATCGGTGCTGGAAAGCCTCACGGAGGTGGTGGCGGCACCACGTCAGGGTGGTCCTCCAGCAACTGGTCCGGTTATGCCTTAAGTAGCTCCACCAACGGCACCTATAATAGTATATCGGGACAGTGGGTGGTTCCTACCGTGCAATCGGGTCACGGGTCGACCTATTCATCGAGTTGGATTGGCATCGACGGGTTTAATAACAGTAGCCTGATTCAAACCGGGACGGAGCAGGATTATTCTTCCGGTAGTGCTCATTACTATGCATGGTGGGAAATTCTCCCGGCATCCGAAACGGAAATTAGCCCCTCGCAATATCCGGTACAACCGGGTGACCACATGTCAGCCAACATCCAGAACAATGGCAACGGGACCTGGACCATTGTCATTGATGACACCACGGCGAACTGGTCATTTTCCACAACCCAGAATTACAGTGGGCCCGGAACATCCGCAGAATGGATTGAAGAGGCTCCCACCATTGGAGGACACGTGGCCACTTTGGCCAATTATGGCCAGACAACCTTCAATCCTGGAACGGTTAACGCGGGAAATCCGGCTTTGACAGCGGCCGATTCCGGCGTCATGATTCAAAAACGGTCGCAAGTCTCAACCCCGTCGGGGCCGGACACCGATACTGACGGGTTTAATGTGGCCTATGGATCCAAGGCTCCGAGCCCGCCTGCTAGCTAGGTGTTGCGGTATCGGGCCCTTCAGGATTTGAGGGGCCCGCTCTTATTTTCCGGGTTAGGGTAGGGTGCGGAAAAATGTTCGGGATCCACGAGCTCACGATATTTATCGATGACTTGCCTTAAATCGCTCCAGGCGGCCACCTTCCACTCTGGATTGCGCAACAATGCGGCGGGGTGGTAGGTAGGCATCAACCACATATCATGGTAACGATGCCACGTGCCGTGAATCCGGGTGACGCGAGCCGCTGGTCCCAAGAAGCTTTGAATCGCGGTCGCCCCCAACAAAACCACAATGGCGGGCCGCAAAAGAGCTAATTGGGCATCGAGATGGGGACGACACGCTCGGAGTTCTTCAGGCAAGGGGGTCCGATTACCCGGTGGTCGGCATTTCACAGCATTGAGGATATAGGCGTTCTGATTTCGATCCAAACCCATCGCGGCTAACATCTTGTCGAGCAAGTGCCCGGCAGCCCCGACAAACGGGCGCAGCAATCGATCTTCTTCGGCCCCAGGCCCTTCACCACAAAACACGATACGACCCGTGGTGGCGCCTTCACCAAAAACAACCCCATGGGCGGTATCCCGTAACGCACAGCGATGACACGAGGATACTTCTTCCTGTAACTGTAGCAATGCATTGAGAGCCATGGCAGCCCCTCCCTCTAGCATGAGCATACGGGATTGTTATCGCATTGTCCTCAAGAACAGCCCGGGCATGGTAAAATTAGTTAGTGGGTATTTCCCAAAAGAAAGGTGGAGTCATGAATGGAACTGAAGACCGAGTGGATTTCACACCGTCGGGATGGGCAAGAGATGAAAGCGTATCAGGTGCTGGGACCCCAACCCGAACATAGCCCAGCTATCTTAGTGATTCAAGAGATCTGGGGGCCTGACGAACATATCCAAGAGATGGCGCGGCGGTTTGCAGAAGCAGGCTACGTGGCGTTGGCACCCGATTTGTACTCACGCGGCGGTAAACCAGAGGCCCTTTCGTTTGCCCGCATTGAAGCCGTAAAAAAATTCTTTGACACCCTGCCACATGCAGCTTGGATGGATAACGATCTACGGGAACAGTATTTGAATAAGCTTCCCGCTGATGAAAAAACCCGGATTACCGAAACTTTAGGTGTCCTCTTTGGACCGAAAGATAACGCCGGGATGATCGAAGATTTAAAAACTTGGGCACAATATCTTCGCGATCAAGGACATCAGGTGGCCAGCATTGGTTATTGCATGGGAGGCGCCTTGTCCTTTAGTCTCGCCACAGCATTGCCCGATTTGAAGGCGGCGGTCTGCAATTACGGCGTAGCTCCAGACCCGGAGGCGATGAAGGCGATTCAATGTCCTGTCTATGGATTTTATGGAGGCACGGATCACCGCATTACTGATTTGGTGCCCGAAGTGGCCAGCGCGATGAAGACGGCCGGGAAGGACTTCCGCTATGAGATTTATCCCGAAGCGGGCCATGCCTTTTTTAATGATTCCAGAAGCTCCTACGATGCGGGCGCGGCTCGCGATGCCTGGGCCAGAACACTAGAATTTTTCCGGACCAGTTTCTAGGATTCACATGGGAAACGGGTGGCGGGCGATTAGCCTGCCGCCTTCCTTAGGTTTCATGGGGAATGTGGATGCAATTGGCACTCGACTCGTGGGGCTTTTGGATTGCGCAATGCAGGTGAATTTGATATCCTAGCTATGGTCAACAGGAGATTCGGGCGGTATAATAAAGTCTCCGGAAAATTTATGTGCGCCCGTAGCTCAGGGGATAGAGCAGAGGTTTCCTAAACCTTGTGTCGGTGGTTCGAGTCCTCCCGGGCGCACCATATCAAGGTTAGTGGGAACGGTAGAGATGGATCATTCGGAGTATATGGCCATCGCGTTGGAAGAAGCAGGTGACGCCGCTCGGTCCGGAGAAGTTCCGGTGGGAGCGGTGTTAATACGTTCGGATGGTAGCATCTTGGCGCGGGCCCATAACCTTCGCGAAACGGATCATGATCCCACCGCGCACGCGGAAATGTTGGTTATCCGCCGGGCAGCTGAACAAATGGGTGGATGGAGATTGTCTAAAACCACCTTGTACGTCACGTTAGAACCGTGTACCATGTGTGCGGGAGCCTTAATTTTAAGTCGGGTGGCACGCGTGGTGTTTGGTACGCGAGATCCCAAAGGCGGAGCACTCAGAAGTCTCTATCAGTTGGGTGATGATGAGCGCTTGAATCATCGGCTAGAGGTGGTGGAGGGAATTCTCGAAGAGCCGAGCCGAGAGATGCTTAAGGAATTTTTTCGGTCACGCAGGAATCATGCGGAACCTAAAACTGAATAATACATGGAGAGGTGTCTGAGTTGGTCGAAGGAGCCCGACTCGAAATCGGGTAGGCGGCTTAAACCCGTCTCGTGGGTTCGAATCCCACCCTCTCCGCCATAACATTGTTTGAAACAGATCGG
>JAKADJ010000212.1 GCA_021820645.1 Bacillota bacterium | reverse complement strand
CGATAAGTGCTCAATCTGAAAATGGACTCGGAAAGCCCCATGGCGCTCATCCTTGTGGGGCAAAACGAACTCTGGGATCGTCTCGGACTCCAATCCTATGCCGCGATTCGCCAGCGCATCGATGTCCAATGTCACGTGTCAGCCCTTGATCGGGCCCAGGTGGCGGCGTATGTTCAGGCCCATCTCCAGTATGCCGGTACGGAGCAGGCTATTTTCTCCGACCAAGCACTCGACGCCATTCACCGGTACGCAACGGGAGCTGCCCGGCTGGTGAACAAAGCGTGTACGCATGCGTTGCTTTACGGCGCCTAAAATGGGCACCACGTAATCGATGAGCCCATTATCACCCGCGTGATTCAAGGAGAATTAGCCTAACCGAGGCCGTACGGCCCCGCCACTATCAGATGAAAGGAGCGATTTTGAATGAACACCCCGTTAATGTTGGACCTCCAGGAGACCTCGCCGCCACCCTATACCATCCAGCATCGCCTGTGGCGCCCCTGGGTCATGGTGTACGATGCCGACGGATTTCCCGATGCGTTGATGAACGACTATCTCCACTACGTGGCATGGCAAGACCATCCCCCTCGGCGCTGCTATCACGAAGCACGCGAACTGACTCAAGCGGCCACCTGGCTGGGGTTTCAGGGATATACCTGGCGGCAAGCCGACGTGGGAATTTGGGCGGCCTACTGCCACGATTTGACAGGAGGTGCTCCACCCGATACCCGAGCCATTGTTGCGGCGCACCGGGCCATTGCCACCTTGCACCGCGCTTATGCGTTCTGGCATTGGCACCAGCGGTTACCGTGGCAGCCGTTCCCGGTCGCCGCGGCAGATCGCCAAGCGTGGGTCCGGTGGGCTATCGGCGAAACCGACTAGTCGCAGAACATTTTTTCATCCGCCAGGGGGTGCCGGCAGGCATCCCTTCTTGGCGCATGAAGTAGCCTCTGCGGTATCGCCTTGGGACATGCGGGTCGGCAGCTTTCTGACAGCGAGCGCCGTCAGCTTTTGGACTAATTGAGCCATCTTCTACACGATTGTTTCATGTAATCGGTTTCGATACCCTGATTACCATCATAATGTTCCGATACCTCTTTATTTTAGGAACTTTTGTCGGAGGGGATCTTGTGAAGCGAAATTGGGAACTGGACGAGTTAATTGAGCATTTTACGATCTTACCGAACGAAATGAAACTGGTGGAAAACAAGTCCGCCGAGAACAAGATCGGGTTTGCCGTATTACTCAAGTTCTTTCAGAATGAGGCTCGATTTCCGGCCCATCCGTTTGAAGTGCCAAAACCGGTGAGTGCCTATCTGGCGAAGCAAATTGTTTGTGAACCGAATCTCTACGCCCAATACGACTGGCATGGACGAACCATCAAAGCCCACCGTAGGCAAATTCGGGAGTTTTTTGAGTTCCGAGAAGCGACCGTTCAGGATAGCCATGAGGTCGCGCAGTGGCTTGGTCAGCATGTACTGCCCCACAATCAGGAATGGGAATCCGTGAAGGATGCGGTGTACCGCCGATTTCGGGATCTCCGAGTCGAACCCCCGACCCCTGACCGTGTAGACCGTCTCATGCGCTCCGCGCTCCACTCCTACGAAGAACAGTTCTTTCACGCCACGTTCCAGAAGTTGCCCACGTCAACCCCCGCCAAACTCGATGCGTTGATTGAAAGCATCGCGTGGGTCGACGATGCCGATGAGGCGGTTCCCCGCGAAGAAAGCGGACCCCTGTCGTTTCATGATCTGAGGGCCGATCCGGGCCGCCCCGGTTTAGAAAGCGCCTTGAAAGAAGTCCAGAAACTCCGGGTCCTGCGGCACTTGGACCTCCCGGACGATTTGTTTCGAAACACGCCGTACAAAGTCTTGAAAAAATATCGCCAGCGGATTGCCACGGAGGATATTCGGGAACTGCGCCGCCATCCCGATCCGATTCGCACGGTGCTGTTATGCGCGTTCTTCTGGCTCCGCAGTCAGGAGATTACCGATAACCTCGTGGATTTACTCATCCAAATCATTCACCGCATTAGCGCTCGCGCCGAACGGAAAGTGGAGAAGGAGATCGTGAATGATCTCCGTCGGGTGGGCAACAAATCCGGCATCCTCTTTAACATCGCCCAGAACGCCGTTGAAAAACCGGAAGGCACGATTCGTGAGGTGATTTTCCCGGTCGTGAGTGAACAGACCCTCAAAGATCTCATCCAAGAATTGAAACAGACCGGCCCCGCCTACCGAGAGAAAATCCACACCGTCATCCGGGCGTCCTACGGCAGCCACTATCGGCGGATGGTGCCAGAAATTCTCAGCATCCTCGATTTTCGTTCGAACAATGAGGTGCACCGCCCCGTCATCCGTGCCCTGGAGCTGATCCGAAAATATGCCGACTCCGGAATGCACGACTTTTCGATTTCCGAGGACATTCCGATTGAGGGCGTTATTCGTCCCGTGAATCGGGAAATCGTGGTCGAAAAAGACGAGAAGGGGCGGGAACGCATTAATCGCATGAATTATGAGATTAGCGCGCTGCAAACCTTACGCGACAAACTGCGTTGCAAGGAAATTTGGGTGGTCGGGGCGAATCGGTACCGCAATCCGGACGAAGACTTGCCCGCGGATTTTGAGAAACGCCGGGAAGAGCACTATCACGCATTAAAGCAACCGCTCGACGCCGAGGCTTTTATCGCGACCCTGAAGGGCTCGATGACCGAGGGCCTGAAGAAGCTCAATGCCGGGATGCCGAAGAATCCCAAGGTGCGCATCACCGACAAAGCGGGCGGCTGGATCACGGTCTCCCCCCTAGAGCCCCAAGCGGAGCCCATGAATCTCACGAGGTTGAAGGGGGAAATGGTCCGGCGTTGGCCGATGACGAGTCTCCTGGATATCTTAAAGGAGGCCGATCTCCGCATCGGCTTCACGGAGCAATTGAAGACGGTGGCCAATCGGGAAATTCTCGACCGAGACACGCTGCAAAAGCGGCTGATTCTCGCGCTGTACGGTCTGGGGACCAATACGGGCTTAAAACGGGTCAGCGCGGGGGACCATGGCGAATCGTATAAGGACTTGCTTTATGTCCGACGCAAGTTCCTTCATCCGGACAATGTGCGCAATGCCATCGCGGAGGTCGTCAACCAGATTTTCCAGATCCGGATGCAGGAGGTGTGGGGCGAGGGGACCACGTCCTGCGCCTCCGACTCGAAGAAATTTGGGGCGTGGGATCAGAATCTCATGACGGAATGGCACATCCGGTACCGCGGCCGTGGCGTCATGATTTACTGGCACGTCGAGAAGCACTCCACGTGCGTTTATTCGCAACTAAAATCGTGTTCCTCATCGGAAGTGGCGGCCATGATGGAGGGATTGCTGCGCCACGGCACCGAGATGGACGTGGAGAAGAACTACGTCGATTCCCATGGTCAGAGCGAAGTCGCGTTTGCCTTTTGCCACTTGCTAGGCTACCAGCTCATGCCGCGTCTGAAAGCGATCCATGCGCAAAAACTCTATCGCCCGGAACCCGGGATGGCCGATGTCTACCCGAACCTTCACCCAGTGCTGACCCGGCCGATCAACTGGGAACTGATTCGCCAGCAATACGATCAAATGGTGAAATACGCCACGGCGCTGCGACTCGGGACCGCCGAGACGGAAGCCATCTTAAAACGGTTTACGCGCAACAATTTGAAGCATCCCACGTATCAAGCCCTGGGAGAACTCGGGAAGGCAGTCAAAACGGTGTTTCTCTGCGACTATTTGAACTCTGAGGATTTGCGGCGTGAGATTAACGCAGGACTCAACGTCGTGGAAAATTGGAATTCCGCCAACAGTTTCATCTTTTACGGCAAAGGGGGTGAAATCGCGACGAATCGCCTAGAGGATCAAGAAATCGCGGTACTCTCGCTCCATCTTCTGCAAAATTGTCTGGTCTACATTAACACCCTCATGCTGCAAAACATTCTCGCGGACAAAAGATGGCTCGAGGCCATGGAACCGGAAGATTTCCGAGCGCTGACGCCCCTGGTCTATACCCACGTCAACCCCTATGGCACCTTCCGTCTCAACATGCACGAACGACTACCCTTGGAAGGGGAATTAGCGTGACGGAAAAACGCACATCATCCCAAAAGAAGGCTCGAGAACTCGCCAAGTATTTACGCGGGGAGCGGCCAGACTATGCCTACCTGAAAAGCGTGTTTCAACATTTGCGCACGGAGCTGGAAATCGACGTGCCCAAAGCCGCGAAGAAGCTGCCCTATGTCCCCACCGAGGACGAACTGAAGCGATACTACGAGGTGGTCTGGCAGTCGAAAAAATTTCAAGACATGATGATCGTCAAAACGCTGATGTATACCGGAATTCGGGTCAGCGAGTTGATCAACATTCGACTAACGGACATCGATTTTGATTCGTGCCAGATTCGCATCAACCACGGAAAGGGAGGAAAAGATCGTATCGTACCCTTCCCTCATTCATTTAAAGAGCTCCTTGCAATGCATGCCGACACGATGAAGAAAAAACAGGCGATTTACGTGTTCGAATCATCGTGGAAGAAGAAATACACTGATCGTGGCATCCGGAAGATTCTGGCCAAGTATTCCGAGGAGGCTCAGCTGACCCAGAATGTATCCCCTCACAAACTACGGCATTTCCTACTGACCTGGCTGAAAAAGCAAGGGATTGATGACGCCCTGATACAGCCGTACTCCGGCCACGAAAGCCGGAAATCGTTGGAAGTGTATTCCAAGCTCGCCATTACGGATGCACAAAACGAGTACAACGCGGTGATCAACAAGTTTCCTAGTTTAAGACATCACTTTGCACTTGGTGACAGCGACGCTGGTACTACCCCCCTTACCGGATCGAACTTGGCGCATTCTGTGCCGGTTGCTAGAACACGCCAATCAGGTAGTACCCCAGGCCGAACTGTTTGCGGCAGGTTGGGGAGAACCCCGGAGTCGGTGGGATTTACAGGATCACATCCATCGCATCCGGATGGTGATTGAACCCCATCCGCATCATCCGCGGTGGCTATTGAATCGCCGCAATAGTGGGTATGAACTTCGCATGGAGATCTCA
>JAKADJ010000211.1 GCA_021820645.1 Bacillota bacterium | reverse complement strand
CCCACACCGCCCATAATGCTTACCTAAAGGCTTCGATTCGCTGGCGTCCGAACCCACCGATACCCTTAAAGCATTGGAATCTGGCAGTCATCGCTACGACGCGAAAAGGTACGCCGCTGCCGCAAACGGCTCGGGTTCAGGTCACAATCCAAATGACTACGATGCAGATGCCGCCGATTCAGGATACATTGCACTGGGTGAGTCCCGGGCACTATATGGGGCAGGTCATCATCGTCATGCCCGGGACCTTAACGCTTCAAATATCCGTCACCATGAAGTCCGAGTCCCTTACAAAAACCTGGATGGTTGTCACGGCAAACTAGGAGCATGGGCACTATGAATCCTTCCTCCCCGAAAGCGTCACGCCGAATCAAAGCCTTTATTCTGTCACTCATCAGTTATACGGTAGCCGTCTCGTACCGGGTTCAACAGCTAAGCACCCGAGCCGACCAAAAGGGATGCGTGGATCCCCATACCCTACAATATAGTTGGATCCTGTTAACCGGTGTCGTAGCCGGCATCGCAGTCGGGCCTTGGCTATTGTCTTTTGCCCACCGCGCCATGAAAGCCCTCATGCCCAGTGCCTCCGAGCTATCCCGAGCACGGCGCATAAAGGCCGTGGCCGGCAGTTTTATCTTGCTCGGGATGGCCCTAAACTTCCTTTGGATTATTCCACGCCTCAATGTATTCATCGATACGCATCCTGTCTTATTAGTCGAAACCGATGTGATCCTCTACGTCATGGGCACGTGGTCCGGGGCTTCCTGGTTTGCGCTGCTCGACCGTCAATCCTGGATTGGTCTCTTAATCATGTTAGCGATGTCCCTCATGATTATCAGTAGCGTCTTAAGCGGACATGGATGGTGCTAGGCTAGAGAAAGATCCCTGGACGATCCTCATACAATTGCATCTTCAATGGATAACAATGCTACAATGACGGCATCTAATGATGTGGGGATTGGGTGAAAGGGGAGGGACATATGTTACCACCTGTCGTCGCGCACCATGGATTCTTCGCACTCTGGCATCCCGAAGTTCTCCTATTCGTGATCGTCCTCGGGATCGCGTACGGAGAGGTGGTTGGGCCCTTACGGCCCCGATTCCGAGACTCCGCTCCCGTACCGAGATCCCGGCAAACGTCTTTATATCTGAGCCTATTCACGCTCTACCTGGCGTTAGGCACCCCGCTTCAAATTTTGGCCGATCGATATCTCCTTACCGCCCACATGATTCAGTTCGTGCTGCTATCGATGGTCATGCCGCCCCTTTTTTTAATTGGTTTGCCAGGGTGGCTCATCAACCCCGTGATACGGAACCCCAGGCTCCACCCGATCGTGAAATTAGCCACACGTCCCGGTGTTGCCCTAGTCCTCTTCACCGTCGTGTTTTCTCTATTTCAGCTCCCCCTGTTGCTCGAGGCCACCTTACGATTAAACGGTGTCTATATTCTTGATCAATATCTGATGATGCTCGTCTCGATCGCCTTGTGGTGGCCGATTTATAGTCCGTCCCCGTTGTTGCCACCGATGGCGCGCCCCCTCACCCTCTTATATTTATTCGCCATGAGCTTGCCCACTTTATTAACCTTTGCCTTAATTACCCTGGCGGACCACGCTTTTTACCCCACCTATATTGCTGGATCCCACGCTCTTGGCATCTCCTCGCTTACAGACCAGCAGGTTGGCGGGTCCGTGATGAAAGTTGCCACAATGCTGATCTTATTAGCCGTATTCATTCAGGAATTCTTTCGATGGGTCCATGAGGAAAAAGCGAAAGAATCCCGCATATCGATCCCGACCCGTCACATGAGTAATCCGCTCTACCGACCGCAGCACCTCACCGTGGTCAAAGACCACAAAAGCGACCCGCGTTCCTAAATGCGACCCGACTTGTTTGTCTGGGCGCTGGGAGTTGGCTTACTCCAAGGATTTATCCATTGCTCCGGGATGTGCGGGCCCTTTGTTCTAGCCTTCAGCCTGGCTTTTCACCAAGACGCAGAGGCGTCTAGAAAATCCTCCAAACGTCGTGCCCTCGGTCTTCATCTCATCCACAATGCTGGTCGCGTGTTGTCATTCACCGCCCTCGGGGGGCTCTTTGGTGCCATCGGTTCATTCGTCAACACCATTTCTGGTACCGCCGGAATTGATGCCGTGGCGGCACTCGTCGGAGGATTGCTCATGATTTTATGGGCAATCGATCAAGCACGTACAGGCCACGGCGCTGGATTCATGGAACGGTGGTCACTGATGAGCCTCTCCCCGATCCGTCGGACTTTACACCGGATTATGAGCAAAAAAACTCCCGGAGCTGCCTTTACGGCAGGAATCTTGCTCGGGTTCCATCCGTGCGGACTCATTTTTGCCATGTTGGTATCGGCCGCCGCCACGGGATCGGCCCTTCATGGCGCATTGGTGCTCTTGATGTTTGGGGTGGGTACCATCCCCGCCTTGCTCAGTGTAGCGGCCCTGGGCTGGTTTGGCCGTAAGCGGCTTCGTACCAAAAGCTTTTCCTACCTCGCCGCGATTCTCATTGGCCTTAGTGGGGTGCTATTTATGTTACGCGGTCTCGCCATCAATGGGTGGATTCCCAACGTGAACCCATGGATCTATTAACCACCACCTGTCATCTTTGTGAACAACCGTTGGTGCAGCAAGTGCCTTTCGATGGGCACCTATTCTGTTGCCACGGATGCCGCGAGTTATGGCGAATCCTCGGCGACGAGGAAATCCAGGCATTAAAAAGTCGACCGGGGCTCAAATGGGAAAACCTTCGCGAAGGACTGACGTCGACAAAGATTCCGGTCAGCACGGATAGCGATCCGCGCACCATTACGGTCGGCATCGACGGCATGTGGTGCGCCTCCTGTTCGATCCTGGTCGAACACGTATTGGAGCGCACCAGCGGGGTCTATGCCGCACACATTGATTTTGCCACGAGTAGCGCGGAGATTACGTTTGAGCAAAGAACCGTCTCTTCCGAAAAAATAATCCAAGTCATCACCAAGCTTGGCTACGGTGCCGAGGAGCACACCCAGGATGCGTTCGACGCCAATTTTGATCGTGACCAGCATCTCCTCAAAAGATTTGGTGTGAGTGCCGTCATCGCCGTCTTCGTGATGATGTGTAGTGTCCCAGTTTGGTCGGGATACCTCCCTCAATTGCCTCCCCTGTTGCGCCACATTTTGGCCTACGGCCTATGGACACTCGCCACGCCTGTCGTATTTTGGTGTGGTTGGCCGTTTTTGCGGGGGGCATGGACCTCGATCCGCCACGGTGTGGCCACCATGGATCTTCTGATTGCCCTCGGAAGCCTTTCCGCCTATACCTATAGTGCCTATATCGTCCTTCATGGGGGTACCTATCTCTATTTCGACACCTCCACCATGTTGGTGACGTTTTTGCTATTAAGCCGCAATCTCGAAGTAGGGGCCCGAAGGCGCGCCACCGAGCTGACCCGAATGCTGAGCCATCTCACCGTCAAATCGGCCACAGTACTCATAGACGGCCAGGAAACCACACTCCCGACCGACCACATTCGGGTTGGGCAATCCGTTGTCATTAGACCCGGTGATCGCATCGCGGTGGACGGTGTGGTTCTCGACGGGGCCTCGACCCTAGACCAGTCCTTTCTCACCGGCGAAGCCTTACCCGCCGACAAAGGGCCCGGCGATACGGTGTATGCCGGAAGCATCAACCATCAAGGTCGCCTGGTGGTTCAAACGTTGCGCAGAGCCGAGGACAGCATTCTGGCCCAAACCACCAAATTCGTCCGCCATGCACAAGGCGAACAGGATAAGTGGCGGCAACTGGCGGACCGTGTCCTCCGGATTTTCGTGCCGGGTGTGTTAGGGGTGGCTCTGCTGACGTTTGTCTTGTGGCTCACCTGGGGACAGGTCTCCTTAACCTCCGCGCTCCTCTATACCATTGCCGTCCTGGTGATTGCGTGTCCGTGTGCTCTCAGTGTCGCGACGCCGATCGCGGTGCTTGCCGGATCGCAGCGTTTAGCCCAAGGAGGCATGTTGCTGCGCAGTCACGATGCCCTGGAACGATCCGCTAAAATTGATACCATTTTGCTCGACAAAACAGGCACCTTAACCGAAGGTCAAATGGCGGTGGCCGCCATCTTTCCGGACGACCCGGGCCTTATCCAACTAGCAGCCTCCGTCGAAATCGCCTCGGAGCATCCCGTGGCGATGGCCATGGTACGATATGCCGAAGAACTTCAGATTCCACTCCTCCCCCTAAAGGATTTTTCCAATACCCCTGGGTTCGGAGTGCGAGCCCAGGTCGATCGCCATGCGGTCGAACTCACGGCGGTCCTGGACCTCACAGAGCTCTCGCCCGAAATGAGGATGCACACCAACAAATTCTTAGGACAGGGCCATACGGTCGCCCACATGAAGATTGATGGCCAGGTCGCAGGGCTGGTCGGTTTCTCGGATCGGATTCGGGCCGATGCAGCCTTGGGGGTTGCCCAACTCCACACGGGGGGCCTAGAGGTTTGGATGGTCACCGGCGACAACAGAGAAACGGCTTGTATCGTGGCATCTGAAGTGGGCATTACGCGAGTCAAGAGCCAACAACAGCCCCTCGATAAGGCCAACCTGGTGCGTACCCTGCAGGAAGCGGGCCGAACGGTCGCCTTTGTGGGTGATGGGGTGAATGATGCCCCCGCGTTGGTCCAAGCCGACCTTGGCATTGCCATGGGTACCGGATCCGATATTGCTCTCGAAGCAGGACACCTGACCTTAACCCGGCCGAGACTCTCCAGCATCGCCGAGACGCTAGTCACCGGCAAACGAGTTTCTGAGATTATTCGCCAGAATCTCCTATGGGCACTGGTTTACAATCTCATGGCTCTTCCCGCCGCCGCCTTTGGCTTAGCCTACCCCTTTGTTGCAGCCCTCGCCATGGTTCTGTCCAGTGCCTTCGTGCTTGGTAATTCGATGAGGATTCTCGGTTGGTCACCACGCCGTTACGTGATGGGTGCCAGCGTGGTGGTTACGACAGTGGGGCTACTCGCCGCCATCGCCTATCTTGGATTATGATAAAATCGAATCCAGGTGGTGTCGTTTCAAGAAAGAAGGCTAGGTTCCATGAG
>JAKADJ010000210.1 GCA_021820645.1 Bacillota bacterium | reverse complement strand
ATCCTATTAGGAAGTACCATCGTAGCCGGGTGCGGCATCAACGGGAAGCTGGGAGCGACCCCCGCCACCACTACGGCAGTCTCTGCGAGCTCACGTTCCCCGGTACCACCCATCGTGGTGAAGAATACGTTGAGCTGGGTGGCCCAGCATCATGCCTTGATGCAAAGCGTGGGTGGGACCGCTGCCCTCCAAGGTCCTAGCACACTTCCAGGGAGCGCTCCGTACGCCGCGACCGTATTTTTAGAACCGATTAATAATCAGTACAGCGTGACGCTCTGGGAAACAACGAAACCTATGGGGATCAATCAATTCAATCCGAATCAGTTGGTACAGCCGAATGGCACCATGCGTCATTCGTCATTGCTACGGGTACAACATCCTATTGCTCAGTGGCAACTAGAAAAGTCGTTGGCTTCTTTGACGTCCTCGCATCAGCAATCCGCAACCATCGCGGCGCTTGCCGGTGATATTGAGCCGATCGGCGTCGGTGTTCCAGTAGTCCTCCCTCACGGATTGTCAGGTACCCTGTATACCAAAGGGACCGATCCCGGAGGAACCGTGGGCAACAGCATGACAGTAAAATTTGTGCTGTGGCATGAGGCACAATGGACGTTTGAGGCAGTGGGCGCCAATCCTCAAGCTGCAGCCCGAACTATGGTGCGAACGATCCGGTTGTCACGCCTCCCCCGTGCCCAATCCGGCTTGGTGGAATTCATCAACCATACTTCGACGGTCATTAGCTGGTATCAACATCCATATATCATAAACTTTTCGAGCGCTAGGCAGGACCCAACTAACTTACAGGCCGCGCTTGCTATGGTCGAATCCTGGCGCACATGGCCTCTTCATCCTTGATCCCATTAAGTGTACCAACCGGCGACAGTGGATGGACTGGTAGCGAATTATCCCAGGTCAAATATGGTCTGTCATCTCTCAAGAGGCCCGCTCGAGACTGAGGAAAAATTGGCGTGTTGTTTTGTTTGTCCGAGGCATGCTTTCCTCATGTAAAGATCCCCATGCGGCAAGGAAGGCTTCGCCATCGGTCGCCTTAAATTCTTGAAAAACCTTACGATAATTTTGATGATCCCCGCTTCAAAATCCTAAATCCTTCACCAGTGTTTCAGGCTCTTCTACACCCACAATAAGGGCATCGTACTTTGCACCTTGCAAACGAACCTGGACGCCGCGTTTGTTTTGGTGGTGAACAATAGCAAAGATGGTGTGGTTCCCCGATATAAAGGTACCCATGGCAAAGATGCCCGGAAGGCGGCTTCCAGGCATCTTTATCCCGTGCACCGCATGGATAACATCCTCAACGACGGAAATGCTTTGCACGGAGGATAAGGGTACCCGAATATCGCCATGAACGCCCTCCACTTTTTCGAGTGTTGATAATTTCAATACCAGATCGATACCATCCAAGATTAATTCAGCCACATCGCTCGCCCCTTTGCTGTGTTCTTGTAGGAAAGCATACTGCTCACGAATGATGATAACCGAATTTGGGGCGCTTTATGGAACAACTGCACGGGAGAATAAGCAGAATCGCGAGCTTCATTGATGTGGGGATTCCTGATAACGGACATCGCCGCCAACGTCGAATGACTTGTGACGGGACCGCCAGGGAGGGCAATACAAAACGGTAAATGTTTTATGCAGGAGCTGGCGGCCATCGCCGGAAGGCCTTCTAGAGACGCAGAGGATCAGTTGCGGATCAATTCCGAATCCAGTACCCCCACAATTAGGTCATCCCACCAACGACCGTCCAACCAAATCGATTCCCGCTCACGGCCCTCTTCCACAAATCCGCAACATGCATAGCTGCGAATTGCCCGTAGGTTATAGGCGGCCACACGGAGGCTGATCCGATGGAGGTGAAGATCATCAAATACATGACCTAAAATACAGCGGATCGCTTCGCGGCCCAATCCCTGCGACCAAAATCTCCGATCATAGATTCCCATACGTAGTCGCGCATTGCGATGATCCAAGTCGATTCCGAAGAGCGTAATTTGCCCAATGTATCGCCCTCTGGGCTGGGCCACTATTGTACCGTCGGGCCACACTTTGGCCCCGATGACCCATGACCAGGTCCCCTCACCGTTTCGCGCCATCATGGCCGTCAACCGCGCGCGCACTTCCTCGGCTGAAAATGTCTTAGGACTTCCATCCCCTCCATACATCCGATTCTCCTCGGCATCGCGCGGGATTTCTACACGGCTCGAAATGTCGTCATCTACCGGTTGTCGCAACCATAAACGTGCCGTCTCCATTTCCCACTGAGGCACATCACCACTCTCCCTTGACTCCCCTAATCCCAGCGAGGCCGAATCGGCCTCCTGAATCTTTCGCCAACGACAAAGGTTTTCCTGCCACAGTGACTCTTAATCGGTTCCATCGCTCTCTGAAATTCAGGGTTCTACTTTAACCCAATTGAGGTAAGGAAGATGTCCAAAAAGTAGGATGCGACGTTCAAAGAACAAGCCATGAAATTAGTCACCGATCAGAACCCGGTTGCTATTCGTGCAAATACACAGAACACGATGCGCGACCCCGCCCGTATGTGCATCATTCAGTATCTTGAGGATTAAGGGCATGTGCCAAAGATGAACCAGCGTAAGCATTGTGGACAGAAAATCCCTCCTCCACACATCCATCACATCGCTGAAATAGCCTGGAGCCCTGCGATATCACCGCGATTCCTAGGCGGACCGTCTGCCGTGTCTCTCCAACCCGACTGTTGCCGACAGGATTCGAACCGGCCACCACCGGGATTAGAAGAACCGCACTCCCGGGTCTAGGATGTCGCTCCGATGCCCCGAAGTCCTTAGCCTTCAACGAATTCGGGTTTGGGGAGTGTCTACACTATAGCTCTCGAAATGCCCGTTCCATGGCTTCGTGGTGACGGAGAGATGCTGTACGCAAGCTGTATATTCGCGGCACCTCCCGCTGACCGAAGGAGAGTAACGTGCGCACCCGCACAATCCATAGGGCCCTATCGAACCCCCTCTGGATATTCCGTTCACCATGAGTTAAGCACGGTCGTGCCACTGGAGAACACGCATGGCACGAAGCGTATTCCACCGACTAGGACGGCCCTCGATCTCGTCCATTTCGATGGGCATCACCCCCGGGTATCGAGTATCGAGGGGCCACCGCCCGTCGCTGTCCCGCCTTGACGCGACCAATTTGATGGCCTCACGCAGTCGTTCGTCGGGCCGGATTCCGGCATCACGCAAGTAATCCAACCCACGGAGCACATCGTAGTGCCACCACGTTGGAAAGGCGAAGTGCCTCCACTGGGCGCCAGTCTTGCGATCATGCTCGATCACCTCACCGGTCGATCTCCGCCGCAAAAGCTGTCGGTCTAGCAGATACTCCTGACCGCGGAGACGAGCCATGGTCACCTCCGGCGTCCCGCCGCCGGCTCGTTCGTACTGCAACAGCGCCTCAAGCACGCAAATCGTGGTATTGAACGATGAGTGGGTAGCTCCGCCATGCGCATCACAATTCCAGCCTCCGTCTGAAAGCTGCTCCCCAATGAGCCTGCCGACAATCCCGCGCACATTTTGGCCGAAGTACGCGCCCGCCATCGCAACCTGACCGTTAATACAAGGCTCTAACTCACCTTCAAAAAAATGGTTGTCGTCGCACCCCTGGGGACCACACCCGTGCCATGTGACATTGTCCCGAACACGTTCCACCGCGTGCCGGGCCTCGAAGCTGGCCGGGTCAAGCCCCAAGTGACTGAGTAACCACAACACATGCATCGTCGAGTTCCAACCATGGTTCCAAGCCGCGCCTCCCCATCGTCCGTCGGCATCTTGCAGGGCAAGCAACTGGGCGCCCCACCCTTCAGTCGCAACGCGGTTGCGTTCATCGGCGACGACGTCTGCTGGCGCCTTGATGAGATCGCGCATCACCTGCCAACGGATCGAAGGATCTGCATCGAGCAACCACTCGAGGACTGGCTTCTCGACCTTTCCATGGTGCAATTCCCCGGACATGCCAGATACTCCTTTCTTAAGATGGATTTCACACTCTCTGATGAGCCCCAGAGCCATTAACCTCGCTAGTCTCGCTTCCTACTAAATAGGGGGCCTTCTCATGTCCGCCGAATTGCCCAACTCCGTCGGGGTCCATTCAGAGCAACGGAACGTGCAAGCGGCAAGAGCCTGCCGACTCCCAACCCCGACGCGTGTATTGGAGATTCGACGTCTCAAGCTTGCCAGTCAGGCGTCCTCTCCCGGACGGCCTGCGCCAAAGCCTGACGTAGACGCGCAGCGTTGAGATCTTCCACGTAAGCGGGGGTGCCGGGTTGCTGTCGCCACGATTCATCCAAGGTTCCAGTATCGACAGCCTCAAACCCCAGTTCGTCCACCAGCCTCATAACGACGCCTTTGGCGGTGGCATCATCTCCAGCAACGGGTAACGCGATGCGGTCCGGAGAACCTGCCGGTTGCCCATTATGGAGTAGATGACTTGCCATGATATTGTTGAAGACCTTAATCGCGGGATGACCTAACTGTTGCTCCACCCAGCGACTCTCCGGGAGCCCCTCTTCAATCGGAGCAATTCGCCCGTCACGCTGTCGGGGATAGTAATTACAGGTGTCGATGACCACGGTCTTCGATGGCAATTGCCGAAAGACCTCCTGCGGCAATTGGGGCACATTTTTCATGGGAATCGTCACGACGACCACATCAGCGTCTTGGGTGACCTCCGCCACAGTTCCTGGTGTCGCACCCATTTCTGCGGCCAAGTCCTTCAATGATTCGGGCCCCCGAGAATTCGCCAGGAACACCTGATGGCCCAACTGCGTCCATCGACGTGCCAGAGTGCCACCGATGTTGCCCGCCCCGATAATACCTATCTTCATGCTCTCACGTCCCTCTCGTTCGGATAGGAGAAACAGCGCACCACTTACGGGGATCATAGTCAGCCATCGTGGACTGGTCAAACGAAGCCATAAGGTGCCCGTCCCCCAGCTTGCGTGAGCCCTCCGATCCCCAATCACTTAGCCCTTCTCAGAGGGTTTTTTTCACGCTGCCACACCCAGGAGCCGCCTCTGTCGAAGGCCCGCCCTGCGTTACCCATTGACCTCGTGACCCTGC
>JAKADJ010000209.1 GCA_021820645.1 Bacillota bacterium | reverse complement strand
GAGCCCTAGATTGCTCTGTCGGGGAGTGGGACCGGGCGCCATTTTGACATAGGCGTCCAAAAAACTTTGAACACCAAAATTAGCAATCGCACTCCCCCAAAACACCGGGCTTTGTAAGCCTAGTGTGACAAGATCCAAGTCGAGCGCCGTCCCCGCTCCATCCAACAAATCGAGTGCATCGTGAAGCTCGCGGTCGAGGTCATCCGGAATGTCGGATTGAAAGTCCTGGTACGGACCATTGATAAATCCATGGTCGGTTCGGTTAAATCGCTGAAAATTCCCTTGCTGGCGATCATAGATCCCCTGAAATGACTGACCCATCCCCACGGGCCAGTTCATGGCATAGGTCTCAATACCCAAGATGCGTTCCACCTCATCCAGCAAATCCAAGGGGTCGCGCGCCTCACGGTCGAGCTTATTGAAAAATGTGAAGACGGGTATTTTCCGCATCCGACACACATCAAATAATTTGATAGTTTGCGGTTCAACGCCTTTGGCTGCATCAATGACCATCACCACGCTATCCGCCGCCAACAGCGTCCGATACGTGTCCTCACTAAAGTCCTGATGGCCTGGAGTGTCTAATAAATTGATCCGGTGACCTTGATATGGGAATTGCAACACCGTAGAAGTAACCGAAATGCCCCTTTGGCGTTCGATTTCCATCCAGTCGGACCGTGCATGTGGGGAAGATCTTCGGGCCTTGACCGCACCCGCCTCACGAATGGCGCCCCCGAACAGTAAGAGTTTTTCGGTTAAAGTGGTTTTCCCCGCATCTGGGTGCGAAATAATCGCAAATGTGCGGCCCGACGCGACCTCTTGCGTCCAATCCATGTGGATGCCTCAACCTCTTTCTACAATCGTCTCATCCGACGATTATAGCATTACCCGACTGGCAATAACCCAGGCATCGAACAATTGGCGAAAGTAGATTAAAATAAAGGGGTTGTAGTGTCCCATTCGGGGAAATGAGGTGACTAGTTTGACAGAATCCATGACAGACCCCTTTAGTACGAAAACGGATACAGTATTTGAAGGACGCCCCCTGACCTACTATAGTCTGGCATCCCTCGCGAACAAACTCGGCACATCCGTCGAGCGACTGCCCTTCTCGATTAAGATTTTGCTTGAAGCCGTATTGAGGCAATTTGATGACTACCAAATTACCGAGGCTGACATAGAGCGACTAGCAGGGTGGCAACCCCACCAAGATATACGCCACGAAATCCCGTTCAAACCGGCTCGCGTAGTCTTGCAAGACTTCACCGGCGTCCCGGCTGTAGTCGATTTAGCCGCTTTGCGATCCAGCCTGGAACGGATGGGTCACGATCCCCATCAAATAAACCCTCTGGTACCGGTCGACTTAGTCGTCGATCACTCGGTTCAGGTCGACCACTTCGGCCAAGCCTCGTCTTTGCAATTTAACATTGATCGCGAGTTTGAACGCAACCTAGAGCGATATCGATTGCTGAATTGGGCCCAGCGTTCGTTTAAAAACTTTCGGGTGGTGCCACCCGGCACGGGAATCGTACATCAAGTGAATT
Source organism: Bacillota bacterium (assembly GCA_021820645.1). The sequence continues at coordinate 3,578 of JAKADJ010000209.1, read as the reverse complement.
TGGAATACCTAGCCAGTGTTGTTGCGACGAGCCCCGATGCCGCCGGTCGCGAAGTGGTGTTTCCCGACTCGGTGGTGGGCACGGACTCTCATACCACCATGGTAAACGGACTGGGTGTGCTCGGCTGGGGAGTCGGAGGTATTGAGGCTGAGGCCAACATGCTAGGCCAACCCTTGTATTTTGTGACCCCTGAGGTGGTTGGGGTACGTCTTACCGGCAAACTGCCGGTCGGGGCGACCGCTACCGATCTGGCGCTAACCATCACCCAGTTACTCCGTAAAAAGGGCGTGGTGGGCAAATTCGTCGAGTTTTATGGATCCGGCGTGAGTCAAATGAGCCTCGCGGACCGAGCCACGGTGGCTAATATGGCTCCCGAATACGGAGCCACCATGGGGTTTTTCCCTGTGGACGATGAAACCCTACGATACTTACGTCAAACTGCACGATCGGAAGAACACGTCCGTCTTGTCGAATGGTATTGTAAGGCCCAAGGACTATTCCGCACCGACCAAGGTCCTGAACCGGAATTTTCCGATACCTTGGAACTTGACTTAACCACCGTGGAGCCCAGCTTAGCGGGACCCAAACGACCTCAAGATCGGGTCCCCCTATCCCTGATGCAACGGACATTTCATGACTCTCTAAGAGCTCCGGTCGCGGATCGCGGCTTCGGCTTGGACGCCGAAGCTCTGACTCGCTCGGCAACGGTCACCATGGAGAAGACTGCTACCTTGCGCCAAGGTTCCGTCGTGATTGCCGCTATCACCAGTTGCACCAACACCTCGAACCCTAGCGTGATGATTGGAGCGGGGCTTATGGCGAAAAAGGCCCTATCCCTCGGCTTGAAGCCGGAGCCGTACGTGAAGACAAGCCTGGCTCCGGGCTCCCGGGTCGTCACCGCTTATTTGCAAAAGGCCGGCCTCTTGGAACCTTTGGCAAAAATCGGCTTCAGTGTGGTCGGATACGGCTGTACCACCTGCATCGGGAATAGTGGCCCACTGCCAGAAGCCGTCTCCAGCGCCATTGTAGACGAGGATTTGACCGTAGCCGCAGTACTCTCCGGCAATCGCAATTTTGAAGGACGGATTCATCCGCTAGTCAAAGCCAATTACCTAGCGTCACCTCCCCTCGTGGTCGCGTACGCTCTAGCCGGAACCGTCGATATTGACCTGGCCACGGAGCCCATCGGCACCGATCGGGCCGGTCGACCCGTATATCTTAAAGATCTCTGGCCCACCGCCGAAGAAGTCCAAAGCACAATGACCGCCGCCCTCACGGCAGATTTGTTCGCCCATGAATACGCCACCGTGTTCTCGGACAATGAGCTTTGGAACGAGCTCCCGGTCCCACAAGGCGAACTCTATCAGTGGGATAAGACGTCCACTTACATTCAGGAACCGCCATTCTTTAAAGAGGCCCAAGGCTCTTCCCAAAACGCGTCGATAGACCACGGCAGGCTTCTCTTGTTACTCGGCGACTCGGTCACCACCGACCACATTTCCCCGGCCGGAAGCATCTCCAGTTCCAGCCCTGCTGCGAAATACTTACAAGAACACGGAATCGAACCCAAGAATTTCAATTCGTACGGAGCTCGTCGTGGGAACCACCAAGTCATGATGCGAGGCACCTTTGCCAATATCCGTATCAGAAACCAGATGCTGGACGGCCAGGAAGGCGGCTACAGCATCCACTACCCAGACAAAGCCGTGGCATCGGTTTATGACACCGCCATGCGCTATCAAGCAGACAACGTACCGCTAGTCATCATGGCGGGCAAGGAGTACGGCACCGGTAGCTCCCGAGACTGGGCCGCTAAGGGCACCGCACTCTTGGGTGTCAAGGCCGTCATCGCTGAGAGTTTCGAACGGATCCACCGCTCCAACCTGGTCGGCATGGGGGTCCTGCCTTTGCAGTTCATCGAGGGCGATAGTTGGCAGCGACACGGTGTGCATGGTGACGAACTGGTCGGGATTGAGGTCCCAGCCGACATCAAGCCAGGGCAAGAACTCACGGTAACACTTACCCGTCCAGATGGCAAAGTAGACCGCTTCGGGGTTCTGGCACGACTCGATACTCCCATTGATGTCGACTACTACCATAACGGCGGCATTCTTCAGACGGTTCTCAACGGAATGGCTTAGGTAAGCCAAGTGAGAAGTAAAGACGCGGCAGTAGCCAACGTTGGCTCCGATAACAGAGGAACTCAAGTCGTATTTTCATTGCTTTCCAGACGGTAAGGGGGGAGTACGTGAGCACAGCTATTCCCCCCTTTGCTCATTGATTCGAACCACCAACCTCTAGGGTGTGATGATTTGGCAAAAACCGCCCATGGGATAATCGAAATCCAGACATTCACGGGTAATCTAAAGCGGATCGTAAGAAGAAGGTCGTGGACTAGACAAAAGGGGCGGCACGACCATCGGCTATCGATCGCTGAGCACTATGACCGAAGTGTCCCAAAACGGACAAAATTCTGCCCGAGCGAGGTTCAGTTATGAACGGCTAGGAAGGTGATAGGATGGATCCGTCCGACGTTATGAATGAGGAGATTGCCGTAATCATCGAGCAATATGCGGATCATGCGGAGACCCGCTTGCCCGGCATGGGGCCGGCATGGCAAACGATCGGTCCGACGTCGGACGCGGCCATCAACCGGTTGATGGCACGGGTGCACCACCACCCGGATCCGACATCCACCGCCGCGGCACCGGTTGCCGTATCCCTCCTTGCGGTTCCGCGCCACGCATCTGACTTGCGTCCGCCGACGGTGGTGCACGCCCCAGACGGCCTTAGGATTCTGTTTTCTGGCGACCTCAATCCGATCGAACCTCCGCCGCCGGAAGCCCTATGGTTAAAACCCGACGCGCACATTCCGGACGATGCTCCCGACGGCAGCGTTTTTGTGCTGCCCCACCGCACGCCCCCATTTCGCGCAGATCATGTGGTGATCCGTACTAACCAAGTGGGGCATCGGTTCCGGTTCCTAAACCACCCGGGGGGCGGCGTGGTACTCGTCTCGCCCGCACCGACCGTCTTACGGATTGGCCAACGGCCAGAGACGCCTGTCACGCCATCACCCGAGCTCACGATCCCAGTCCGGAATCCGCAACCGGATGACCTGATGACCGCATCGCGGTAGTCATGGAACAATACCGAGATCATACTGAAGCGTATTTACCCGGTATGGGCCGCGCATGGCACATTAGCGACGTCACACCCGATGGCGCTTTGGAATATCTTCTGCAACTGCTTCACCGGAATCAAGCCGTCATTCCCAATTCGACAGCCCACTCGCGGTGTCACTGGTGACGGTGCATCCGGATACGGCCGACCTCCATCCCGCCACGGTGGAGCGAGCCCCGGCTGGTGTGATGGTCTTGTTTTTAGGCAGGCTGTTGCCGGGCGAAGCAGTACCGACGGACACGCATCGCCTGCGACCCAGCGATCCCATCCCGGATGACGCGCCGCACGGTCGCGTATTCCTGGTGCCGCCCGTCACAGAAGGACTAGATGAGGAGGGACGCTGTCCTCCGGATGCCGTCGTCCTCCGCTCCCAGCCTGGGGAGGGTCATCGCCTG
>JAKADJ010000208.1 GCA_021820645.1 Bacillota bacterium | reverse complement strand
GCAACGTCAAGGCCACGAAGAAGCTGTCTGTTTCCAACACTTCCGCCACCGCTTGGCGGAGACTCCGGAGCAGTTGATTCATTTCCAGATTGCGATTCACGATCCGGCCAACGCGCTCCAATATGGCCAGCAGTTGCCCTCTTTTTTGAGCCACCGACTGAGATTCGTCAAATCGCAACTGAGTTGACATAATGTCGGCTAGATTTTGAATGATAAAGCGTTGGGGCTCGTTCACTTCTGGAGACTGGGACAGGAGCCCCATCCACCCGTAAAACGACTCCTCATAACGCAATGGTGCCAAAATCAATGACCTCATGCCGATCTCGTAAAAATAGCGGTGTAGCGGCCACGCATTCCAGGCCTCTTCGAGGGGCGTCAATATCTCTAACTCAGAGGGCACGTGGTCTGGCATCTCCACCAACATCTCCGGCATCGCCACGCCTTGCACGGTAAAGCCCTTGATGCGCCGTTGAGGGTCCGTGCGCACAAGGTAGGCGGCATCGGCCCGCACCATGCTGCGCGCTTCTTCCAGAAGTCGCATCAACACGATATTAATGTCCTGCTCTTGCATGATGGATTCCTGCAGCACCTTCAAACGGGCAATCTGGTCGAGCTTTTGGAAGTTTTCGCGACTGCGGTGGCGTGTGAAACGATATTCCCGTCCTAATCCGCCCGCCGCAAAAAAATAGATGGCCATAATCGCCATGCGCCACCAAAAAATTTTCGCATCCCAAGCCCCCGTCGACAAACCGTAGGCGACCAATACCGCCAGCGCACCGGCGCTGGAATAGCGGAGTGTACCATAAGCGGTAAGAAAGAGGGCTTCCCCGCCATATAACAAATAAATGGGGCTATCAATCCTGCCCGTTACCGTAATCGCAAGGGAAATCAAGACCAAATCAACAACAATCAAAATTTGATTGGCAGCTTCTAGCCAATTAGGTCGTTTCCAGACCGTAGCGCCAAAGAAAGCGAGCAAAAGCCAGAGAACTAGAGGAATGGAGCCAAAGGGACGCCCCCACGCAAAAATTGCGGCGACCAACCATAATAGTCCCCGCGATGCGAACACCAGATGATGGAAGCGACCCCGGTTGACGGTATAGGCACTAGCTGGCTTCCACAAGCCCACCACCTGCCTCCTGAACCAATCAGTATAAAATTTGACATAAAAGCGCAAATTCCTGCATTGCCGACGATTTTTTCTCGATTCCTCAGTCGTTAGGCTTCTGATGGCCAAGAAGCCAGCGCCGTCACGCGAATTCCAGCCGGCTCCCGAATCCCCGATACAGCAATCATCCGCCGCACTTTGCCAAAAAGGAGATGGCCAAATCGCTGGTATCCTTTCGTAGAAAGTCGTGCCTCCAGAACCCCTGTCTCATCAACCAACGAGAAGAAGACCACGAGGCGGCCACTACGGGTAGGCGGCCGATGGGGACGATAGAAGAGGGCCACAGTTCGAACAGGTCGGCCAGCTTGCACGTGCTGGATATCCCGGATGGCCTGATAACCCTCCCGAGTCACGTGGGGCCGCCAAAATTCCATCCACTGGCGCCGTTGACCAAAACCAAGATGCCGATAATCCGCCACCACTTCTTCGGCTGGAGTCCATGCTCTTCCGGGCTGGGCCGAGGTTAGCCGTAGTCCGTTGGGCCCCTGAATATCCTCTAAGAGTCCTGAGCGATCACGGCTAATACTATCAAAGGCCCCCACCTCCACCAGACGCGAAAGATGCTTTCTCACGGCAGGTACCCGCTCTATGACATCCTCCGGATGCGTATACCCTGTTGAGGGACGGTGCGCTACAATCGCCTCGGCCAGCCCCATACCCATGCCACGGACAAATCCTAGTCCGATGCGGAGACCTTCACCCTCTTCACGGACTAACGCATCGCTCTTGTTTATGTCCAAGGGGAAGATGGGGATATTCCGCCGCCGTGCTTCCACCAGCAACACATCAATCGGATAATAGCCCAAAGGCTCGGCATTTAGGATCCCTAAAAAATAGGCACGCGGAAAATGCTCTAAAAGGTAGGCCGTACGATAAGATGTCTCCGCAAAGGCGGCCGCATGCGCCTCATTGAATCCGTAGCTGGCGTAGCCGACAATCTGTTGGAATACCTGAGTGGCAATATCCTCGGACACCCCACGGCTGACCGCCTTTTGGCGAAAACGTTCTCCTAGAACCTCCATCTCCTGAGCTGAACGAGCATGGGTCATGACACGGCGTAAAAGATCCGCCTCTCCGGGAGTAAATCCCGCCAACGTGCTAGCAATGGCAATGACCTGTTCTTGAAACAGCACCACACCATAGGTCTTCGATAAAATAGGCTCTAGATCTGGATGGAGGTAGGTAACCGCCTCCTCACCCCGCCGGCGAGCTACAAAAGGGTCGACCATATTTCCCTTAATGGGACCTGGGCGGATGAGCGCCAGCGACGCCACGATATCTTCCCAGAGACTCGGTTGAAGCTTTTGGGCCAGCGCACGCTGCGCCGGGCTTTCCAGTTGAAACACCCCAATACTGTCCCCCTTCTGAAGGCGTTCAAAGGTGGCTTCATCCGCCAAGGGGATACGGTCATAGTCGAAAGACTCTGTTTGCTGAATCGTTTGACTAGCCATCTCTACCGCAGAAAACGTGCGTAACGAGAGTAAGTCCAGCTTCATGAGCCCTAAATCTTCCACATCGCGTTTATCAAACTGCAAAATCTCTAGGCCCTTGGGCGACCTTTCACGAGGGCTTATGGCATGAATGGGCACATCGGTAATCACCACCCCGCCTAAATGCGTACCAATGTGGCGGGGCAATCCCTCAATCGCTTGGGAAAACGTCAATACTGCCCGAAGCCGTTCCGACTCCGGGTATTGGCGTAGCTCAGGGATGCTCTCCCACCGCTCCAAAAGGCTGGCAATCGGCGCTTCTGGAAGCGACTTAGCCAAAGCGTCTAGTTCCTGGGGGGGAAACCCCATGACTTTCCCGATTTCCCGCACAGCTAAACGTTGACGATAGGTTTGATACGTAGCTACTCGCGCCACGTGTTCAGAACCATAGCGCTGGGTCACATAAGCCTCCACCTCCTCCCGACGGCGGGCATCAAAATCGATATCGATGTCGGGCATCTCCTGTCGCTCACGGCTCATAAACCGCTCAAACAACAAATTGCGCCGCCACGCATCCACATCCGTGATGCCCAAACAATAGGCGACTACGGAATCTGCTGCCGATCCCCGTCCAGAAAAGCGAATCCCCTGTTGTCGAGCAAAATCCGCTACATCAGCAACCACTAGGAAGTAGTCGCTAAACCCTAAATCCTCAATCACGGAAAGTTCTCGCTCAATTCGGGAGCGAACCTTAATCCAGTCCTTAGAATAACGCCACCGCGCTCCCCGAAGCACTTTTTGCCGAAGAACCCCTTCCGCCGTCAACCCTTCCGCAAGCGAAAAGAGCGGCCGGAAACGGCGCCCTAAGAGTTCTGGTGTATGAAGCTTGTCGGCGAGATCCCGTGTTGATGCCAACACTTCTGGCCAGTCGCGAAACAGTTTTTCAAAATCATTCCAAGGCTTTAGATAATTTTCCGCATTGAGGCGTCGCTCTGGAAAGACACTCTCAATCCGCTCCCCTGCACGAATACAGGTCATCAAATCGTAAAGGCCGAAATTGTCCTTACGCGCATAATGAACGGCTCCGGTAGCCACCAAAGGCCATCCCCGGGCATCCGCCAAATCGCGCAGTGCCCGAAATAGGCGGCGGTCGCCCGGCAATAGCCCCGACGTCACCTCCACATAGAGTCGCTCGGGTCCAAAAGTCCTTTGAAGTTCTTCTTGAACGACGGACAACCGTCCCGGATCCCGATCGATATAAGCGCGAGCCAACAGTCCCTCGCGATCTCCCGTTAAGGCGATCAACGAATGCCCAAACCGGCGCAGCATGTCCCAGTCGACGCGTGCTTGTCCGCGAGGATTCTCTAAATGGGCGGCTGTTAAAAGAGCCATCAAATCCGGGTACGCTGACGTCCCTGGCACTAGCAGGACCATCTTGCCATAGTCCTCCACCATCACTTCAGCGCCCACAATGCCCTTAATGCCATATTCTTGGCACGCTTTCAGAAAGGAAACCACACCCGACACCCGGCCATCGTCTGTCAACGCCAGGGTCTCAATACCTTGGGCTGCTGCCTCGCGTGCCAAATCTCTCGGATGTGATGCGCCATTCAAGAAAGAAAAGGCTGAATGGACATGAAGATGAGCCCCACTCATTCCCCATCCACAGCCACCGTCACCCATTTCAAAACCCGCTCAGCTAAAGAGCCGGGACGTAAATGATAGGCATGTCCGGCCATTCGAATATACTCATATTCCGGCACAGGAGTTCCAGGAAACCAAATCACCCGCCCGTACTTAGTCGTAGACGTAATATAGCCACCACTGATTTTTGCCGGGGTCCCAGGCCAACTCGTAGATCCCTTGATCTTCACCTTGGACTCGCCAAAACCATAATTCCGGCTCATTATGCCACCACTCCCCAATATCTCTCCAATAGTCCAGTACCTGTCTCACCAACACCACGCGTCGTTTCCACAAAAATCGGTGGGGAATGCGATTTTTCACCCACACCGTTTGAAGCCTGGTCATCCCCGATCACCAGCCCTCCGGCGCCAGAGATCCCAGTGTTCCAGCATTTGCTCGCGGCGGCTGGGAATTAGTCGTGGGGATAGTCCGGGTACCTGCGGGCTCCCCCGCTTCTTTTGATTGTCACCCCACCACTTGAGTTGAGGTAGCTCTGAAGGCTCCAATCGAGCCTCCAACTTCACCTCGTCAAAAGGCTGAGACGGCGGGGTGGCCAGCAACGACAGAACCCGTGCGATAACCGTACGTTCATCATTGGCCACCGTGGGCCATTCCCGTTCTCGCCGCTCTATCCCGGTGCCTTGGCTCCATGTCGCCCGAAGCCAACGCACCCCTTCTTGACGTTCCCGACAGTACCGGGACAGCTCCTCACCCAATTGACGCATAAGCTCTCCGACACCGTGATCCATCGGTTCCTCAAAGGTGCGGATAATCACAGGGTTTTGCGGCTCTGTGGCGTGTTCCACCCCTATTGTTCGAATCTCGGACAATAGCCCCGGAACTTGTTTTACGCACGTCCATCGCCGTTT
>JAKADJ010000207.1 GCA_021820645.1 Bacillota bacterium | reverse complement strand
GTCACGGTACGGTTTAAACCGATAGAGGGCCGTGCGGGAGACCACCTGGCGCTCGATCGTTGAGATCGGGAAAATCGGGGGTGGCCCTCGTACTGGCTTCGTCGGCCGCGATGGCGTTGGGTGAATTCATGCTGCTGGTGGTAGTCAATGTCCTCATCTTGACCCGCACCCATTCGGCACCCGCCGTGGCCGCGCTATGGATTGTGCCCCAAGGTGCCACGTTGGCTACCGGCACTCAGATCGGGCGCCTTACCGATCGCTGGGACAAGCGCCGTACCTTATGGGTGAGCAACCTCGTAGGGTGTATTTTAGTGCTCGGGTTGTTGGCGACGTCCAGTGTGATCGCAATCTACCTGGTATTTGGGTTATTCGCCGTTGTGGATGGGGCCTTTCGCGCTGCATTTAATCCATATTTTCGGTTGCTGGTCCCGGTCTCCGCAAGATTGCGAGCCAACGCGATCAACGGTGCCTTACACTCTGGAGCCCTCGTGGTGGGTCCGGCCATCGCCGGAACCTTGCTCTTGACGGGGCATCCTAGCCTGGTCATCGAGGTGGTGGCCGGATCGCTGGGGGTATCGGCCATATTGCTTCAATTTGTGCCGCGGCTCAACTCGGATTCTAATCCGTCTGCCGTAGTGCCATCGGGGATACGAGGGTGGTGGACCGATCTCCGTGGCGTCTTCACATTTCTTCGTGCTCACCGTGTCGTTGCAGCGATTTTCGTCCTATTCAACGTGGGAATCGTCTTTGGCGGCACAGCCGACGCCCAAGAGGTGGTGTTTGCGCATCGAGCACTGCACCTCGGAAGTAGCGGCTATGGGCTCCTGGTCAGCATCGCGGGAGTGGGATATGTCCTTGGTGCCACGGCCACCTGGCTTTTCGCCAAACGGGTGCCCATGCGTGGGCTGGTAGGTATAGGTGCCGTGGGTGCTGCGTTGGGATATCTGGGCTATGCGCTTTCACCCAACTTTTTTTGGGCGGCAACCGGGTTATTAGGACTGGGCATCTGTCAAGCCGCAGCCAGCACCGGTTTTAGCGCCTTTATCCAAAGTGCGTTGCCACCGCAGTCGATGGGACACATCACGTCCACGGCACGCTCCCTGTTTGCGGGGCTCACCATTTTGACTACAGCGGGGGGCGGCTTTTTGGTGGGAACTCTTGGGGTGCGGATATGGATGGTCAGTGCCACCAGCGTGATGGTGTTGGTCGCTGCGATCCTGTTGGCAGTATGCCTAGGCGAGCCCGCCTCCGGGGAATTTGACCGTGCGTTGACCTCCTAAATGACAGGAGGGGGAGCCCCGGGGTAACGGGGCCCTATCTCCTGAAATCCATTCTGGTTATGCACCGCCACCCTTCGATTGCTTACTGGGTGCTGGTTCTAGAATAATCATGGCAAGGGGAGGCAGGGTGAGTTGGATCGAGTACGGGAACCCCTCATACGGTTCCATCGACGCCGTGGTGCCACCGAGATTGCCCCTCCCGCCTCCTCCATAGACGCTGGCATCGCTATTAAGGCGCTCGATCCAGCGACCTCCCCGCGGCACCCCTAACTGATAGTTTTCTCGAGGAATCCCGGTCCAGTTGAAGACGGCTAAAATGGGTGAGCCGCTCCGACTGACCCGTAAAAACGCCAGGACTGACCAGTATTCGTCTTCGTGCTTCACCCAACGAAATCCTTCGGGTCGACAGTCACCTTCAAAGAGGGCCGGGGTGGTCCGATACAGTCGGTTGCAGTCCTCCGTCCACTTTAGAATTCCCTGATGCACGGGATCGTCTAGCAGATGCCAATCCAGCGACTGGTCGTGATCCCATTCGCGCTCTTGTCCAAATTCTTGTCCCATAAACAAGAGTTTTTTCCCCGGGGTGGCCATCTGATAACCCAGCAGAAGCCGAAGGGTCCTGGACTTCTCCCAGGCCGATCCCGGTATCTTTCCCCATAACGATCCTTTGCCGTGCACCACTTCATCATGGGAGAGGGGCAAGATAAAATTCTCGGAAAAGGCATAGGCTGGCCGAAATGTCAGATCTCGATGGTGATATCGCCGATATATCGGATCCCGGGTCACATAATCTAAGGTGTCGTGCATCCACCCCATGTCCCATTTGTACCCAAATCCGAGACCCTGGTGGTCAACCGGGTGCGAGACACCGGGCCAGGCGGTGGATTCCTCGGCCATCATGGCGATCCCGGGAACCTCGCGGTACACCGCCCGATTCATGTCTTGCATCCAATGAATTGCCTCCAGGTTCTCGCGACCTCCTTCATGGTTGGCAATCCACTGCCCCGGCTGACGCGAGTAATCTAAGTACAACATAGAGGCTACCGCATCCACCCGCAGGCCGTCGGCGTGATAATGTTTGAGCCAAAAGTAGGCGTTACTGGTGAGAAAGCTTTTCACTTCGTGACGGCCATAGTTGAAGATGAAGGTATTCCAGTCTGGATGGATGCCTTTACGCGGATCCGCATGCTCATAGAGGTGGGTGCCATCGAAAAACCCCAATCCATTGGAGTCGGTGGGAAAGTGGGAGGGTACCCAGTCGAGGATCACCCCGATCCCGGCCTGATGCAGCTGATCAATGAGGGCCATGAAATCTTCCGGAGCCCCATAACGGCTGGTGGGCGCAAAATACCCGGTGACCTGATAGCCCCAGGAGCCGTAAAAAGGATGCTCCATCACCGGAAGAAACTCCACATGGGTAAAGCCGAGTTGGGTCACGTGCTGGATTAGCCAAGGGGCCAGATCGCGATAGGTGAGCAATTGATTCTCCCGACCCCGTCGCCACGATCCCAAGTGCACTTCATAGATGCTTATCGGAGAATCGAGTTGCGTGGCCTGATGCCGAGACGCCATCCACTGGTGATCGCCCCAGGAATAGGACAAGTCGCACACAATGGAGGCGGTGCCCGGAGCGGATTCCTGAAAGAATCCGACCGGATCCGCTTTTCGTACCCGATAGCCATTAAAACGCGACACGACATCAAATCGGTAGCGCTGTCCCACCCCAACCCCTGCGACCTCGGTCAGCCAAATCCCGGACCCTTTGGGGTCCGGTTCCAGGGCATGATCACCCGGGCGCCAGCCATTAAAGTCACCAATGACCGAGACCTCTTGAGCATTAGGTGCCCAGACCGCAAACCGGGTGGCCAGTTTGCCTGGAACCGGATGTGCCCCCAAAAATTCAAAGAGACGCAGGTCTTGACCCTGTCCAAACTCACTGCCTAACTCTTCCCGATACATCCCATCACCCCCCCTGATGTCTCGCAGACTCTGCCCACGTGCCAGTCAGCGAATCCGGCGCCGCCAGCAGCGACAAAATCCCCTCCAGTGGAATCCTGGCCCAATCCGGTCGCTGGTTCAGTTCGTAATGGAGCTCATAAAGCGCCTTGTCTAGCACATGAGCCCGCAACAAGCGCCGACAATCGGCGTCATTCTCGGGCAACAACTGGAGTGGTTCCACTTGCCGCTGATAGGCATACCACAAAGCCTGAACCGCCTCTTGGTACCACCATCCGAGCCAGGGTTCGGGTGCCACGCCCTCGGAGGCTTGTTGTCTATAAGCTGAGATGGCGTAATGCAGTGAGCGCATTAAGCCCGCCACGTCGCGAAGAGCCGAACGCTTGACCCGTCGTTCATGGATGGTGCGGGCGGGTTCCCCTTCGAAATCGATAAAGACAAAGTCACCCTGGGCCATCAAGACTTGGCCCAAATGCAGATCCCCGTGACATCGTATCTTTTGTCCCCATTGCCGTCCTTGTAGAATCGTGTGCAAGGTTTCTAAAATGAGGGGTTCCTGTTCGAGCACAGCTGCGGCCTGCACTTGGTCCGCCACCGGTAACGAACCGAGGGCGCGTCGCAACAACTGCAGGGAACGCAGGGCCTGCATCCGCATGGTCTGATAGAGTGAGCGTCGATCCAGATCGCTGAACGGTTCCGCTTTAAATGCCTCCGCTCCATGGTGCCCGGCCGACAACACGCCGTGTAGTTCACCCAGTCGCGTCCCAAGCCGCGCCATTTGCGACCAAAATCCCCCCGGTACCGATAACCTGGCAGCGAGGTGCTGGATTTTATCGGCCTCGCCTGCTCCCAGGTGTGCCATCTCATCCAAGTGATGCTGTACGTATTGCCAGGCGTCCCCCTCATTGGCGACAAATTGTTGGAGTAGCGTAGTCACCAGGGATTCCCCCGACGGAGCCCGATACTCGATCACCCCGACCGCTCGGGGTGCATGGGGCCAAAGCGATTCGGTGAGATAGCGTCCGATTTCCCAATCGGGATGAATGCCTGGCTCTAAGCGTCGAAACATTTTAAGCATCCATTGATCTGCCAATTTCGCCGATGTATTGCTTTGATCCGCCTTCATCATGCTCACGGTTGGCGTTCTCGGAACCAGGGATCTTTCCGACGTCACCGCTTGCACGCGCAAACGGGACCCGTTCGCCCGGCGGGAAGACACAATAAAATCTCCCAGACGCTCGGCCATCTGGGCATGCCCTAACGCATCATACAGGATGCCCAGCGAATGTCCTGTTACATCTTGCAGATGGGCGATGGCCATTCCGCTTTGTAAGATTTCTTCCGGCAACATGGCGTCCTCTTCCAGGAGACCGGCGCCAATCACGTACCAATCTACCCCACCATCCCTAAAATAGACCTGAGTAATCACGAGATAGAGGGTGTCCCCGTCTCCCGGAAACGGCATGACGTCGACAATCCGAATAAATTTCAAAGGCCGTGCCTTGCCGCCAAACCACCGTGAACGCTGATAGTAACTCGGCAACACCGCTTCGAGCGAAGCCTTGCCTTCGGCGAGCACCAAGTCGGACCACCGTGTGGTGGCCAATGTGATCTCAGGAATCCGGTGATCTGCGGTCCGTTCATGGGCAGCCCCCGTCTCCAGCGAAAAGTAATAAAAGCCGTGAGGGCCCAATGAAAAAGTATAAGGAGTGTCTGTAATCACAGGAAACTCCACCCGGCCAAAGAGTTCGGTGGGCACCAGGCCTTCAAACGCACTCAAGTCCAGTGATGCCGATTGCACATAGCGGGACAAATTAGCCAATACCAGCACTTGCTCATCCTGATAGCGGCGGATAAACGCTAAGACGGCTCCATTTTCTGGATGGAGAAATTGCAATGTACCGCGTCCAAACGCCATGGTCTTCCG
>JAKADJ010000206.1 GCA_021820645.1 Bacillota bacterium | reverse complement strand
ACAACCATGCAGGTAGAAGACCTCATCCAAAGCCAGCAGTCAGCAAAAAAACCGATCCCGACGCTTGACGTGTCGCTGAGCGGCCAGTGGGCACTACTGCATGTCCCACTTGTAAAGACTTTGGTCCGCGTGGGAGACGAAGTAGATGTCAGTGGCTACTCCGGCACCTCTCTAGAAGCGTTGCCGGCGTCTGCAATCGGCCAAGAACTGACTTGGGCTCGTCGTGCCTTTCGCGATGTGATGGGCACGGTGCCGGGTTTTCTGGTGGGTAATTACACACCATCTAGAACACTCAGTGTAAAAGCCTCTACCGCGGGATTCATCCCGATGTCCCCCACGGTGACGTTGAGTACGCGAACCACGGACCTCGGCCGCACGTTATTAGCACATCCCGAGGGAATTGTGGTGGTGACCGGCGCTGCCATTCCAAGCCACTTTTCGGAACTTTTTAAAAGCCTGAAGGCACAGCATTTTGTCTTTCTCAATTTAGGTCAAATTTGGGCTCAACAATGAAATGACGGGCGCATCTTGGCACCCGTCATTCGCGCTGTGGATCCTACCTGGAAACTATTTCTCCGTCATGGATTCTTCCGCCATCCGGATCATGACCTTCACCATGTTCCCCCCGATTTTTCCTCCAATGCGACCAAGCTGCCGGGTGGGCATATCGGCCCATCCTTTTGCTTCGATGTCATCAAGTAGTCCCAAATCCGCTGCGACTTCATACTTAAATTGATCCCGCACCGAGTTGGGCAAGACTGACGGACCCTTAGACCACTTTGCCATCGTTTTCGCCCCCTTTTTTCTGGTACAGGTCTAGTATCGGTTAACGAAGGCTGGGGGATGTTAGGAGGATGGTGTCACGGTTGTAAGCCGATCGCAAAGTGGCCTTGAATTACCGTGCGTGTAACTTTAGTATGACAGTACCGGGTCCGATTACGGTGAGAGGGAGGCTCCCAAGTTGAACGTGGCAGCAGATCATGACAAACTAATTACGATGGGACAACGGCGTTTTAATGGATTTACGCCCTATCAGGTGGTCACTTTTCTTAATCAGGTGCTAAAGGACGAAGGGTTCATTTTTGGTTTACGGCAGTTTGACACGGACTATGAACTGACGGTCTATGATATCCACGACGCCACCGATGACGCCTAAAATTGGCATTGGGGCCGCTATTTATCGGGAGAGAGGTAGTGACCTGGGTTGCGACTTGCTATTAGTACAGCGAGCGCATGCGCCTGGTCTCGGCCAGTGGGCTCTTCCCGGTGGTCATCTTCACTGGGGCGAATCGCTCGCGGATGCCTTGCGACGCGAAATTGCTGAAGAACTTAATGTCTCTATTCACATGGGGCCACTAATTTATGTGGCGGAAATTCTGCGGGAGGATCATCACTTCGTGATTTTAGACTATGCCGCTACGGTGGACGACGGCGAGCCCCGGGCGGGATCGGATGCCTATGATTATCGATGGGTCAACGCTTCCGAAATCCTATTGTTGCCGCTCGCACCCGGCATGAAAAGATTTCTAGCCGATACCGTGGTGCGAGAAACATTGCGCTGGGGTCGCGTTTGAACGAGCACCGCACGCTCTTCTGGAGAGTGTGGAGCCAACCTGATCCGCATCAAAGTGAGCCAAAGGAGACCTTTCATGCCTGCCCTCATGGAACCCGAACGCACCATCTTAGTGTCCTTATGGGACAGCCAGCATCGACCCGACTCCAGCCAAGTTAAAGAACTAGAAGGACTCGTGGAGGCCGCCGGAGGGACCGTAGTTGGTAGAGTGTCGCAACGTCGCGATAATATTCATCAAGGTCTCGGCAAAGGGGCGCTCGCCCACCTGGTAGAGCAGGTTTTGCAGTTAGACGCCACTACCGTAGTCTCCGATGTGGAGCTTTCTCCTTCGATGCTCAATCATTGGGCCCGAGCCCTCCCGGACGTCCGAGTATTAGACCGAACACAAGTAATATTGGACATCTTCGCCAGGCGGGCCCGGTCGCGGGAGGGCGTTTTGCAAGTGGAACTTGCGCAATTGCGGTATCTCCTGCCCCGAGTTGGCGCCTACCGCGTTTCCGAGCGCTCGGGTGGTGGGATCGGCACCCGTGGTCCCGGGGAAACACCACTAGAGATGGACCGCCGGCGTCTTCGTGCACGGATTCAAAGGCTTTCAGTGATCCTAGCCAGCGTGACCGAAGAGCGTCAACAGCGGCGCCATCGTCGCGCCGCCCAGGAGCTTCCCTTAATCGCACTGGTAGGCTATACCAACGTGGGGAAATCTACGCTCTTTAGTCGGCTCACCCGTAGTGGCACCACGGGGGCTATCGCCAACGCCTTATTTGTAACTTTGGATCCTACCGTGCGGCGCATTGAGGTTCCGGGCTTCGGCCCCGCGCTGCTAACGGACACGGTCGGTTTCGTTGACCGCTTACCCCACACTCTGGTCAATGCCTTTCATGCGACTTTGGACGAAGTACGTGACGCAGACATCTTGGTGGTGGTTAGTGATGGCGGAGATCCGTTGCGGGAAAGACAGTTGGCGGCCACCGAATCGGTTCTCAAGGAGGTCGACGCAGCTACGATTCCCCGGATACTGGTTTATAACCAGTCAGACCGTGTGGAGCTTGCCGAACGCCAGACCGCGGGATTATGGATTTCGGCTCTAACCGGAGAGGGTATCGAGGAATTATGGCAGGCTCTCCGGCACCAACTGTTGACTTGGCGCCAACCCATTCCCATTTTCGTGCCATGGGACCACAAAGAAACCTGGCAAGCTCTTTACCAGTCGGCCACCATTGTGCGACGGATGGATGTGGAAAATGGTAGTTGGCTTGCCATCACCTGCAGTCCTCAACATTCCCACCTATTTGCCGCATACGAGTCGGTTGAGACCCCACCACCTTGGTAGCTTAACTTCTTTCTCGTGGCACGACTTGGGGGACGGCGCCAATAACTGGCGTTGGGATTGGGTCTGGTTCGTGTTACACTCAAGGATATATCAGAACTCGGCGTATGAAGGAGGCGGGCTTATGGCCACAGCACCAACGTATTACATAAAGACCTACGGATGCCAAATGAATGAACGGGATTCCGAAATCATGGCGGGTCAACTGGACCAAATCGGCTATCAGGTCAGCCCCAAAGATGCCGATGCGGATTTGATCATCATCAACACGTGCGCAGTGCGGGGCAGCGCAGAGTCTCATGCCTTTGGATACATTGGTCAGCTAAAGCAACTAAAGGACTCGCGACCGGATCTGCGGTTGGCGGTTGCCGGCTGCATGGCACAAGAACCCGGCACAGTGGCTTGGATTAAACGACACGCCCCCCACGTGGACTTGGTGTTCGGCACTCATAACCTACACCAACTTCCCCGACTACTCGACGAGGTAGAAGAACACGAACAAACCGTCTTTGAAGTCTGGAAATCTGCGGGGGACGTTGTGGAGCATTTGCCCTCGCATCGCAATGACGGGGTCCGTGCCTTTGTCAACATCATTTATGGCTGTGATAAGTTTTGCACTTACTGTATTGTGCCCTTTACCCGGGGCAAGGAGCGGTCCCGTGAGCTTCCCGCCGTGGTGGATGAAGTGCGGGCCCTTGCCCAGGAAGGGTACCAAGATATCACGGTACTCGGTCAAAATGTGAATTCCTATGGCCATGACTTGGACCCGGCGCTTGACTTAGCCGACCTTTTAGAAGCACTCCAACGCATCGAGGGCGTCCGCTGGCTCCATTATATTACCCCGCATCCCCGAGATTTCAGCCAGCGTCTCATCGAGACTATCGCCCGTAGTCAAACTATCACCCATCATGTGCATCTACCGGTTCAGGCTGGATCCAATCCGATTTTGAAACGAATGAACCGGAAGTACACCCGTGAAGCGTACTTGGACCTCGTGTCGCGCGTCAAAGCGGCTATCCCCGACGTGTCTCTTACCACGGACATTATCGTCGGATTTCCCGGCGAGACGGAGGACGATTTTCAAAAAACTCTCGATTTAGTCCGCGACGTGCGCTACGATGCGGCCTTCACGTTTATCTATTCGCCGCGCGAAGGAACCCCAGCAGCTCGATGGGAGGGACGCGACCCGGTGCCTAACCCAATCAAGAAAGACCGTCTCAACCGGTTGATGGAGTTGCAATACCAAATTAGTTTGGAAGCCAACCTCAATATGATTGGTAAAACTGAAACCGTCTTAGTGGAGGGACTAAGCCGCAAAAACCCCAATGTGTGGGCGGGCCGTACTCAATCTAATAAGGTGGTTCTACTGGACCGCAATCCCGACCTGGACCTCATTGATCGATTCGTGTCGGTACGCATCGAACACGCCAAAACCTTCTACTTAAGTGGCCGTCTGGTTGGCGTGCCGTTGTCTGGCCCGTCCCCACGAAGACGGGTGGAACTCCCGTTAGTGTGATCGCATTGCCTAGGGAGGAATGGGCGCATTGAGCCTCAACTTAGTCCATGTTCTGTTTGTGGTGATAACCACTACCGTTGGAGCGGCTGCCGGCCGATTTGTCCGTAACCATTCCAAACGACTGTTGTACCTCAAGGAAAGCGTGCGCGCGGTGTTGTTTCTTATCGGCGGAGTAGTCGTGGTCTGGTACCTTACAGGAACCAACGCCTCGGGCGTTGCGAAAGCCGGCATCGCTGGCTTATATATCGGCCTGATTTACGGATTGATCGCGTCCGACCCAAGACCCCGTCATCGGCCACCAGAAATCCCCCCAAACCAGACCCCATAAATCCCTAGGTGGCACCGGATAGCCCGGTCAACCCAGGCATATCATGGTTTAAAGCCTAATGGTGGATACTATTAGAGCCAGACGCACCATCAGGGGGTGGGCGACCTGAAACCAATACATAGCGCGAGCTTCTTATCCGGGATAGCGATGGGTATGGCATTGCTGGCGATGGCCGAATATGGCTGGGTGACCACTCGTGGACTGTCGTTGCGGCTTGACCGCTCTATGGTTCAGACCGACTTCCGATCTCTTGTTACAGCTGGGTTCCACGCATGGGGGACGAGCCTAAGCCGTCAACTGGAAATAGAACTACGTCCTAGCATCCAACAGCAAGTCAGCGCCACCCTCCAACATCTATCGGTCTCCGTAGATGGGGTTGCGTTTGGGATCCCCACAGAGGCCCAACTGAGACTGCGCCATC
>JAKADJ010000205.1 GCA_021820645.1 Bacillota bacterium | reverse complement strand
TCCGATCTGGAAGCGAAGAACCGGGGATCCGGCTCTTTTCCGAACACCGCCGACAAATTCACGATGCGTCCGCCGGCGGCCATGTTTTCCAGAACGCGGCGTGACATCCGTACCTGAGCCAACAGCTTCACATTGATGTCACTTTGCCAGGCTTCGTCCGATAGGTCCTGGAAAGAGCCGGGGTAGGCCTTTCCGGCGTTGTTGACTAACATATCCACGTGGCCAAAGCGAGCCGTTACCGCATCAACAAATCCGCTGATGCTGTGGGGGTCGGTTACGTCAAGCCTCTCTACTAGTAGTTGATCCGGCTGATCGGGCCAATCGGTAATTGCTTCGGGGTGGCGACATCCCGTCGCCACTTTGACACCTTCCTGAAGTAAGAGGTCCACGACCGCCCGGCCAATGCCCCGGGACCCACCGGTCACGATGGCCACCTCATTCGTTAATCCCAATTCCATAGTTTAGATGTCTCCTTTCCCATAGACCGGAGTAAGCCAGTCCCGATAAATCGGATCCGTGCCCCGCACGGCACCAAAGTATACGTGTTGCAAGGCCTGGGTGATGGGCCCCGTGGCGCCCGTGCCAATCGGACGATGATCAATTTCTACTACAGCCGCCAACTGCACCCCGGTACCGCACAAAAACACTTCGTCGGCCACGTACAATTCCGTCCGATCAATGGGTCGTTCGACCCACCTGTACCCTAATTTCGTTGCCATTTGAAACACCACGGCCCGGGTAATCCCCTCAAGAATATCGGACGTGACCGGTGTCGTAATTAGGGCGCCATCCCGCACAATGAACAAATTGGATGAACTAGCCTCGGCAACCTGTCCATCTTGCGAAAGCATGATCGCTTCGTCGTATCCATCCAATGTGGCATCGTCATTGGCCAATGCCGCATTGATATACGCACCGGTTACTTTGGCTCGCGATGGAATGATATTGTCGGCTATCCGCACCCAGCTCGATACGGTGGCCCTGAGACCTTCGGTCTGGACATAATCGCCCATGGGGGTGGCAAAGATGCCGAGTTCATCCCGTATCCCGGAAAGCGTCACCTTAATCATGGCCGCTCCCTTGAACGCCAATGGCCGAATATAGACATCTTGCTGAAATTGGTTAGCGGCCAGCATTTTTTTAGTCCAGGTCACCAATCCGTCCACATCATATGGTACCTGAATCTTTAAGATCCGAGCGGAGCGCAGAAATCTTTCATAATGCTCGCGGGCTTTCAAAATATAGAGTTCCTTATGTTCTGGATTCCAGTAACCGCGAATTCCCTCGAAACATCCGGTCCCATAGTTAAGCCCATGGGTCGCAATACTCACGTTAGCCTCATGAAAGGGCCGTAACTCGTCCCGGAAAAATACAATGCCCTGGTCAATTTCCTGCCGCGCTGACGGCCCCGCGCTTCTCCTATTCATCATTCAGTGACATCACCTTTCTGGCCGCTGCAATCATCTCTTGATAACCAGTACGCGGCGGGGCAAATATGTCGAGCGCCACACACGGCTTATCGTAGGTATAGGCCCCGTGCGGAACATTGGGCGGCACGATATAGACGTCACCCTTACCGATCATCTTACGGACGCCATTTAACTCAAATTCGTATTCTCCCTCGAGCACGAGCCCCATTTGTTCTTCGGGATGCGCATGCAGTTTAGCCTCCGAATGCGGTTTCATATAGACAAAGGAGAGCATCAGATTGGTGCCAAATACGGGCTTTAACCCCACACCGTCACTCACCACGTTGATCGGCAACTGATCAATTTGCACGAATTGCGGCAACTGGTCATCCGATACGTCCACGACCCGCGATGCGGGCCCTTTAAAATATCCCCCGGCGTTCTTTTCGGTCTCTTCCATGTCATAGCCTCCTGGCTCTGTTACTGAAGTAATTGCGTGATTTTTTCACCCATCTGTTTAAGGTACGATGCTACCTGGAGTGCCCGTTCCCGCGAAAACCGAACCACCGGGCCGGAAATGGACACCGCCCCCACCACCAGCCGATTGCGCCCAAAGACCGGCACCGCAATGCAAAACACTCCGTCTATAAATTCTTGGTTATCGAGCGTAAACCCTCGCTGACGAGCCACTTCGAGCTCGGCATGAAACTCGATGGGGTCGAGCCGAGGCGCAGATTCCGAGTCCAATCCCTCCAAAAGTTCCGGTCGATGGACAAGCACCGCCTTACCCAAAGCGCTGCAGTGTAGAGGTACCCGTGACCCCACGGCAACCACAAAGGACAGCGGGTGATCTGACACTGATCGTTCCAGAAATTCCATCTGGTTTTGCACCAAGATCGCAAAGTTCGCGGTTTCGCCAACCGTTTGTGTGACTTCTTTCAAAATCTGCCGGATCGGCTCGCGAACCAACGTAAACCAAAGCCCTTTAATGCCTAGTTGGTACACACCTTGATAAGACGCCACATACCCTTTAGATTCGAACGCCGATAGTAATCGGTGTACCGTGGAAGGCGGAATGTCGGTGTTTTCGGCAATCCTGTGCAACGGGGCCTCGGGTACCGTGAAGAGATAGTCGAGGACTTCTAACCCTCGTTCGAGACCTTTGACCGAAGGCCCGTGCTTTTCTGTGTCTGGTACCATCGCCATAGGCCATCTTCCTCATCCTGTTAGTCGTCGTTAAAATAGAAAGCCCATTCCATTTACTTATTCGCGACGAATCGGTCAACTCCTGCCTTGCGAAATGAAATGGACGCGGGATTCTTTGTGTTCGGCAGGAAACTTCGTGAATTTTGGAGAATATGGACGATCTAGTCCTTTGCGGACATCATCTCAGAAACGCTCACGGTGATTCCGCAGTGTTCTACATCTGGACTCCCAATTCCAAATAATTGCGGCGCATCCATTGTAAAGACGACGCAGAGGAGCCAACCAACATGTGTGAAATGTTAGCCATTACTAGCAGCCATCCCGTACCGATCGATGAGATTTTAGGCTGGAGTCGACTCTTGGATCAGTATGGGCTGGCCGGGTTTGGCTGGGGAATAGCCTGGAGCAACGGTACCCAATTATTTCGCTATCGCTCCGTTCACGGTATTCGCGAAGATAACACGGCAGACGCTGCGCTACGCGGGGTGGCCGTGACCCGGGCTTTCATTCATCTTAGGCGGCCGAGCCGCATGTCGACCATTGGGCATCTCAATGCCCAACCCTATCAATCCGAAGATCAACAGTGGGCCTTTGCGCACAATGGATATTTCGCCCGCTACCACGAGCATCTAGCCTCCTATCAGACGGAGTTACAGGGTAGCTCGGACAGTGAAGTCGGTTTTCTCCTGTGTCGGGACTACCTGAAAGCCGGGCTTTCTCTCACCGAAAGTCTTACTAAGACCCATCAGCGCTTAGAAGGCCATGCCAATCTTATGGCTCTACGCCAGGACGGGGCCTTGGCTGTGTATGCGGGCAACCCGGACAATCCCCTTTATAGGTTTTCGCTTGGCCCCGCGCAGATGGTCACGACCAGCCTACATAGTCCCGATCGTTATCTCTTTGACGCGATCTTCCCATCTGCCGACGCCATTGTCCCCATGGCCGTGGGTACAAGCCTTCTAATGTCTTAAACTCAACAACGTCCGAGCGGCAGGGCGCGGTTCCCGAAGCGTGCCTGCCGCTAGGTGACATTGGGACTTAGGACGCCTGGTCTTCATCAAACACGCTATTACTGGTGTAGCGCAAGCCGGAATATAATCCCCAATAGTAGAAGAGGATGGACACCACAATCATGGTCACGCTGTCCCATGGCGAGGGGATGAGGTTATGGCCACCGAAATTGGCACTTCCCATGTAAGAAATGACCATGATCAGGAGTTGGAAAATGGGGAGCCAAATCCCCAAAGCGACATCCTGCCGCGTTATCGGACGACGCCGTGCGTAAAAGAACAACAGCAATAGTCCCACAAATACCGATGGCATGAGAATACGCACCGAAGCCCATCCAGACCAAAAAATCATGAGACTGGAGACCACAAAAGCAAACGGTGCCAACACCCGGACCCAAGGTAAGCGATAAGGACGGGCCTGATTCGGATACTTCACCCGGAAAATCGCCAGGCTCAAGGGGCCGGGGGCATAGGATAGGAGCAGCGCACTGGCTACGAGGGGGAACAGCGAGGAAAACGAGGGCAAGAGCACAATATAGATGGTGGAGACCACTAAGGTCAGGATCACCGACGGCAGAGGTATGCCACTTTGAGTAAGTTTTGTGAACACCGATGGCAGATATCCATCGTAACGTCCTAGGGTATATCCGATTCGGCTCGCACCCCCAAAGTAAATATATCCATCCTTAAAGGATGCAATCAGCATCGTTAGCATGGCGATAAGTCCGATCATAGGAAGCCCGAGTCCCCCGGCCTCTGAAACGAAGGGATAGGCCAACCCACTCAATTTCGCCCAGTTTCCGGCACCGATTCCCATCGCCCCCCAATGGATAGCGCCCGCATAGGATAAACTCTCGATAAAGTACACCAATAGCGTAATCACCATGGTGATAAACACCGCCTTGGGTATCGTCTTACCGGGATCTTTCACCTCTTCTGCGTAGTCAATCGGTTGACGAAATCCGCCATACCCATAAATAGTGGCCGCAATCGCCAGGAAGAGGCCGTTGGTGCCAAAGGGCATGAATCCGTGAAAGTGACTGAAATTCTTCGGATCGAAATGCCCGAATAAGGCGATGCTAACGATCAAAAGGCCGACGATGGTGAGGACGGTGAAAATATTGTTCAGTTGCCCCATGTATCGAATACGCAACGTGTTGATGAAAAAGATGACCAAGAGCACTAAGACGGAAACAATGATTCCTGCTGTCGTGAGCACGCCGTTTTGAAAAAGACTCGGAAACCAATAACTAAGATACTCGGTAAACGCCACCACAATCGAAGGCACGGCTAAGGCATAGCCGACCAAGGATCCCCAAGCATTCATGGTGCCCACAATAGGACCACTACTTTTAGCGGGGTAGTAAGCGACCCCCCCAGCCCTGGGCCACATGGTTCCCAGTTCCACATAGGACATCGCTACCGCTAACATCAAGGCAAACGCTATGATCCAGGAAATAATTCCCGAAGGACCTGCTAAGGCCAGTACCGAAATCGGGGTAAAACCCACGGCAGGTCCTAAAATGCCCCCGGTGGCCAGGAAAACCACCGTCCAGAACCCTAATTCTTTATGGTAGG
>JAKADJ010000204.1 GCA_021820645.1 Bacillota bacterium | reverse complement strand
CCTAAATGAATTCACGTTCTTAATCTCGACGCGCGGCAAATCGGTCAAAGCACCGGCATAATCGGCCGGACGCAATGAGACGTTGGCGTCGCACCGCATGGACCCCTCTTCCATCCGCAAGTCGGAAATATCCAAATAACTGAGGATCGTGCGCAACTCCGTAAGATACAGCCTTGCCTCCTCTGGAGAATGCATCTCGGGCCGAGACACAATCTCGATAAGGGGGACCCCCGCCCGATTCAAGTCCACTAGCGATCCCGCAGAGTCACCCAAACGTTGACCTCTGTGGTTCAATTTCCCAGCGTCTTCTTCGAGGTGTATCCGCTCGACACCAATAGCCCTATTCCCACCCTCGGTGCGAAT
Source organism: Bacillota bacterium (assembly GCA_021820645.1). The sequence goes on along the minus strand of JAKADJ010000204.1, from coordinate 4,860 downwards.
CATCACATGACCCTCTGTCGCCAACGGTTGGTCATACTGCGAAATTTGATAGGCTTTAGGTAAATCCGGATAGAAATATTGCTTTCGGTCAAATTTGGAAAATGGGTGTACCGTGCATGATAGCGCCAAAGCGGCGCGGGTGGCCAGAGCCACGGCCTCTTGGTTCAGGACCGGCAAGGCGCCTGGCATACCGAGGCAAACCGGACAGGTATGCGTGTTTGGGCTTTGGCCGAATACATTGGCACAGCCGCAAAAGAGCTTGGTCGCGGTCTTCAACTCGACGTGCACTTCTAGTCCGATGACCACTTCGTACCTATTCGTCATTGGGCCACCCCTCCTGCCATCGGCCACGCGGGCACTGGCAATATGGCCTCTAGCGCGCTAGCCATGCCTAAGATTCGTTCCTCCTGTAATGCCGGTCCGATCCACTGAAGCCCCACCGGCAACCCGTCCGCCAGCCCAATCGGCTGTGACAGACCCGGTAGTCCGGCCAAGTTCGTGGTGACCGTATAGATATCTGTGAGATACATTTGTAAAGGATCGACTTCGCGTTCCCCAAATTTGAAGGCCAGATCCGGGACGGTGGGCGTCGCAATCAGGTCCACCTTCCGAAACGCTGCATCAAAGTCCTGCCGTATCAATGTACGAACTTTTTGTGCTTTAAGGTAATAGGCGTCATAGTATCCCGCGGAAAGTGCGTGCGTGCCCAAGAGAATCCGGCGTTGCACCTCCGGTCCGAATCCCGTCGATCGGGTTTTTGCGTACATTTCGGTCAAGTCCTCTGCTTCTTGGCGAAAGCCATAGCGCACCCCGTCGTATCGGGAGAGATTGGATGAAGCCTCTGCATTGGCGATGAGATAATACGTTGCAATAGCGTACCGCGTATGCGGTAACGAGATCGGGATCAAGGTGGCTCCAAGCTCCTTCAAGGTCTCTATGGCCGCGTCGACACGGGCCCTCACTCTTCGGTCTATGCCATCGCCGAAGTACTCCTCGGGAAGCCCCACCCGCATCTGTGATGGATCGACCACGGATACTCCTGGTGCCGTCGAGCTCACCTCCAAAGACGTCGCATCATGCGGATCCTTTCCCGTAATCACGTGGAGAAGAAGCGATGCATCTCGCACGGTGCGAGAAAAGGGTCCAACCTGGTCAAGACTAGAGGCAAAGGCAATCAGCCCAAATCGTGACACCCGGCCATAAGTGGGTTTCATGCCGACGATTCCACAATAGCTGGCTGGGGTCCTTATCGAGCCACCCGTGTCCGAGCCTAACGAGAGAGGAACCATACCGGCGGCTACTGCAGCCGCAGAACCACCCGAAGAACCGCCCGGAACACGACTGGTATCCCACGGATTCCGTGTCACGTGATAGGCGGAATGCTCGGTCGACGATCCCATGGCAAATTCATCGAGATTAACCTTTCCGACGGGTATCGCACCGGCCGCCAACAGGCGCGTCACGACGGTCGCGTCATAGGGCGACCGAAATCCCTCCAGAATTTTCGAGCCCGCCGTCGTCGGCATCTCTTTAGTGACCAGATTGTCCTTGATCGCCACCGGGACCCCGACCAGCGGCCGCGTTAACTTCTCTTCCCGAGGGAGTGAATCTATCTGTTGAGCGCGCTCGCGGGCCCCTCTTACATCGACATAGAGAAACGCGCCCACTTCGGGGTCCACGACCGCAATGCGTTCTAGTGTGGTGTCCACTAGCTCTAGGGCTGACACCTCGCCGGATTGGACGCGCCGCGCCATGTCCACCGCATCCCATTCAAACCCCGCCATTATTGATCGCCTCCATCCAGAATCTTGGGGACCACGAACATATCAGAATCCACTTCGGGTCCGTTTTGGATGGCCATAGCTACGGGTAAAGAGCTCTCTACATGATCCACGCGCCACACCGTGTCCTGTTCTACCACCTGACTGGTGGGAACCACCGTTTGGGTATCCAACTCGTTTAACAGGTCTATGTACTCCAACACCCGATTTAAGGTGACCGAAATCTCCTCTAGTTCGGACGGCTTGACCGACAACCGCGCTAGATTGGCCACATGTAACACTTCTTCCTTCGACAGCAAAATAAATCCCCCTCTAGGGCTAAAATTATATCATGAGTTGATAGCAATTCTAAGCGAGGCCCAGTAGACGCACCAATCCTGGTCCACAAGGTCGGGACGATCCAGCAAAATCCTACGCTATGAGTGTTGGCGCTAAGACTGGGATCATCCATGTCACCCGCATCAATACCTCGCTGGCCCGATGCGACAGCGCCCTCGCCCATAACCAGTCTCCGGGGCACCTGCATGTCGGGCCCAGTAACAATGGCCCGTGGTGCACCCGGTTTGTCGCCTCCGCAGCCACAACACTCCATCCCGCTCAGCGAAAGGCAACGGCGCCGGATGGCCCACGTGCCTTTGGAGCCCGTCGGAGCCGACACCTTCAGGGGACCTGGGTGAGGGTAGCGTCCCTATCGACAAACATCGACGCAACTAACGAGGCAAATACACTCCGGGCTATAGTACTACGGAACGCGCCACTGCTACTTGGTCGCCGATGACAATAACAGCCCCGAGGTCAAGATGCCATCGCACCACGGCAGTCGTGTAGAGGGTGCCCGTGATTCATCCCCGTCCAACCTTCATGGTCGGGCGTCGGTTCGTCTCGGTTTAGTTGTTGCGCTCCGTCTCGCGAACCCCGGGCGTCCACCATGTAGAAAAGGCGCTACCTTCAAGGTAGCGCCGTAAGTAAAATACCGGTTATCCCTGTTTTAACGAAAATGGCAAGCCACCCAGTGCCCCGGGAGAGACTCTTTGAGCTCTGGTCGTTCCACTTTGCACTGTTCTTGTGCAATGGGACATCGCGTGTGGAAACGGCAACCACTGGGCGGGTTGACCGGGCTCGGAACGTCACCTTGTAAAATAATGCGTTCCCGCTTTAACGCCGGGTTCGGAATCGGAATCGCAGAGAACAACGCCTCCGTGTAGGGATGTAGCGGCTTTCGATAAATTTCTTCCGCATCGGCAATCTCTGCCATCGCACCCAGATACATCACGCCCACGCGGTCGCTAATGTGACGAATTACATTTAAACCGTGTGCGATAAACAAATAAGTGAGTCCAAATTCCTTTTGCAGATCTTCCATCAAGTTTAAAATCTGCGATTGGATCGACACGTCCAACGCCGATACCGGTTCATCGGCCACGATAAGCTTAGGGTTTAACGCGAGGGCCCGAGCAATGCCGACGCGCTGGCGTTGACCACCGGAAAATTCGTGCGGGTATCGGCGCATGTGGTATCCAGCAAGCCCCACGACCTCCAGCAACTCTTTGACTCGACGTTCCCGCTCTCGCTTGTTGCCCATCCGATGAATCGCCAACGGCTCTTCAATAATTTCCCCAACGGACATCCGGGGATTCAACGACCCGAATGGATCCTGAAAAATAATTTGCATCTCGCGACGCAATCCTCGCAAATCGGATTTACCAAGGCCGATAATTTCCTTACCTTCAAATTTAATCGATCCCGAGGTCGGCTCAATTAAGCGCAGTACCGCACGTCCGGTGGTGGTCTTACCGCAACCGGATTCTCCCACTAAGCCCAAGGTCTCTCCTCGTTTTAGATCAAAGGTCACCCCATCAACGGCTTTAACATGTCCTACGACCCGAGAAAATAGGCCTCCGGTAATCGGAAAATACTTCGTCAAATCTTTTACCGATAGAAGGATATCGCCCTCTTCAGGCGGGTTATTTAACACGGCGCTCATGACACAGCCTCCTTACCCTCAGAGTGCAACCAACAGCTCACCTTACGCCCATCGCTAACTTCTGTGAGCACCGGAGCTTCCCGGCGACAGATGTCCATCGCCTTCGGACAACGCGGCGCGAACGAGCATCCCTGTGGTAGGTGCAGCAAGTTCGGCACGGTCCCTTCAATGACATGAAGCTTTTCCTGGGTCCCCACGTCGAGGCGAGGAATAGATTCCAAAAGTCCCGTGGTGTAGGGGTGCAAAGGTTCTCGGAAAAGGTCCACCGTATCACATTCCTCAACCACCTTGCCAGCGTACATGACCGCCACCCGGTCCGTCATTTCGGCCACCACACCCAAGTCATGAGTAATCAGCATAATAGCGGTATGAAATTCACTCTTGAGTTTACGCATCAGGTCCAAAATCTGAGCCTGAATCGTCACGTCGAGCGCTGTCGTCGGTTCGTCGGCGATGAGAAGTTTCGGGTTACAAGAAAGAGCCATGGCAATCATCACGCGTTGACGCATACCACCAGACATTTGGTGAGGATACTCGCGGGCGCGGCGCTCCGGCGAAGGAATTCCGACCAAGCGCAACATGTCCACCGCCCTTTGAAATGCTTCACGCTTTGTCAGTTTTTGGTGGAGAATAATCGATTCCGCAATCTGGTCTCCAATGGTGTAGACCGGATTAAGCGAGGTCATGGGCTCCTGGAATATCATCGCGATATCGTTACCGCGAATTTTACGCATTTGATCCGGTGTTTTCTTTAATAAATTATCCCCTTGGAACAAGATTTCTCCGCCAACGATTTTTCCCGGAGGGTTCGGCACCAATTGCATTATAGACAAAGATGTGACGCTTTTCCCACACCCCGATTCTCCCACAATACCGAGCGTCTCTTCCGAATCGATGTGAAAACTTACCCCGTCCACCGATTTAACAACCCCCTCATCGGTGAAGAAGTGGGTATTGAGATCTTTCACTTCCAGGACCTTATCTGCCACGGTCATTCTCTCCTTCCGCCCATTGCGTCTCTAACTAAAAATTTTCAAAAATTAATTGAGATGACACAATCCGACAACCTATCGCATCCCATTATACGGGCCACTC
>JAKADJ010000203.1 GCA_021820645.1 Bacillota bacterium | reverse complement strand
GGGGCTTAGCGTTTTGGCTGTATCCGGCTGGGGTACTTACGGTATGCCTCATCCCCATTTTGGGCGGATCAACGGCTGGGCTCTGGGGATATGAGCCGCTAGCGAGCCAAGATCCGTCAGGTCAGGTCTTTTACTACCTGGGAATCTTTGCGATGGCATTGTCGTCGTTGCTGACGTCGTACAACCTATTGGTGACGATTTTGTTCCATCGCGCACCGGGACTCACGTGGGGCCGCATGCCCGTGTTTGTCTGGTCACAGGTGACGGTCGCCGTTATGAGTTTGGTTTGGCTTCCCGAAATTATCACGACGATGGTCCTCGGGTTGCTGAGCCGAATTGTCCCGATGGACTTCTTTACTCCACACGGAGGGTTTGCCTTAGCTTGGGAAAGCTTGTTCTGGTTGTTTGGCCATCCCGAAGTGTACATTGTGATGTTGCCGGCTTGGGCGATGTGGTTGGAGGTCAGTTCCGCCATGTCGGGCAAAACATTGTTTGCGAAAAACTATGTCATCACGGCCTTGGCGGCCTTGGCGATTCTGAGCTCGATGGTTTGGGCCCATCACATGTTTACGAGTATCCGTAATTCGTCTATGATCCCGTTTTCGTTCTTTACGGAATCGGTGTCCATCCCCACGGGTGTCATGTTCCTGTCGGCCTTCGGCACCTTATGGCGTGGGCGCATCCGACTCAACACGCCCATGTTGTACATGCTGATGAGTATGTTCAACTTTACCATTGGGGGTCTGACGGGATTCTTCCTGGCCGATGTGCCCGCAAACTTGGCCCTGCACAACACGTTTTTTGTGGTCGCACACTTCCACTTTACCTTGCTGGGCGGAATGATCTTTGCGTGGATTGGGGCCTTGTATTACTGGCTTCCGAAGTTCAGTGGCCGTATGTACAACGAGACGTGGGGACGAATCGGGGCGGTGGCCGTTTGGTTCTTCTTCAACGCGACGTTTTTGCAGATGTTTGCCGCGGGATTGCACGGCATGAACCGCTGGGTCCCGCAATACCCGCAATACCTGGCGAACCAGAACTTCTGGATTTCTATCAGTGCCTTTCTACTCGGCATCTCTTTCATCATCGCGCTATGGAATGTGGTCTATTCGTGGGCTCGCGGCCCGAAGGCGCTGTCAAACCCCTGGGGCGCGCGTACGCTTGAATGGGCGACGTCCAGTCCTCCCCCAGAGAATAACTTTGTGACGATTCCCCGGGTGGACGATGGATTTTACCGCTATGGCACGGCAGAGGCCGAAATACCGCTGTTTGTCGCTGAAACGGAGCGTGCACGACAGCGACGGGTGTTTGACGAACCGCCAAAAGGTCGCTGACACCGGGAAGGGTCGGTTCTGAGAGATTCTCGGCATGAAACATGCGGAGCGATGTGAATCGGAACATCGGGCAGGCAACGGCGAATTTTTGTAGAGAAGAGGAGTTATCGTGGAGACAATGGCAGCAATTCCTAAGTCATTAACCCGTTCGGAGCTACGCGCCCACCGGGCAGGTTTTTGGCTAGCAATGGCCACCAACGGCGTATTTTTTCTGACTTTGGTGATGACACGACTTTTGGTCGCCCGTGGTTCGGTTCCGGCGGTGGTCAATCAGAGCGCGGGTTTTGGGCTGGTGGTGGCGATGGTGATTAGTGCGTTGGTGGGGCGTTCGAGCCTTCGTGCCATGCGAGAAGATAATCGCGATGGGGCTCGCACGCGTCTTCTGGTCACAGCGCTTATCGGGAGCGCGATTCTCATCGGCGGTGCTGTGGTATGGATGACGACCCCGCTACCCCCTACAAATCTTAATGTGTCCTCGTCGCTCCTGGTCCACTATGGGCCGGGTTCTTACCCGGCCTCAACGAGTATTCCCCATCCAGTCGGACTTTACGGTCAAATCTTCTTCACACTGACGGGATTGGTCGCGTTAGAGTCCCTGATTGGAGTCGGGACGCTGTGGTCGCATTGGATTCGCGGCCGCTTTCAGCGCCTCTCGCCGGGAAATTACTGGGGTCTCGAAGCGGCCATTTCCTTTTGGGGATTCATGACCGTGATGTGGGTCGCGGCCTACGTTGTTTTGTATCTCGTTTAAGCGCAGGTCCCGGGCGTCACATAACACACGATCGGTCCGCGATATGAAAGTTAAGTCAAGTTATACGAGGAGGATGGATCATGCAACACTTGCCTCAAATGCCGGGTTCCGGACTGTTTCCGAGTTTTCCGCCTCGGTGGATGCCGAGTGTCGGGCTCCCGCATTGGTGGGACTACGCTTGGTGGGTGGCCATTATTTTGCTCATTGGGGGCCTATGGCGAACGTTTACCTATCTAGCCATTGAGGTGGATCTCGACCATGAGGAGATGGCCTCGGTAAGCGACCATCAAACGCTCGGGTCATCGTAATCGCGGCGTCTTCCTGAAATAAAGGACGTAATGGTTGGCGAATGGCTCAAAGGAGGTGGCCCATGGAGGGGCATGTGGTTGGGGCTATAAACCCCTTTACAATGGCTGGGACCATGGTCTTGGTAATCGGGTTAATTCTGTTCCCCGGACGGCCCATTCGACGCCCTGCGCCGGTCACGGGGTTTCGCGCACGCGGGATCCTGTGGCGGGGCTTGGGCGTACTATGGGTCCTCGATGGCCTGCTTCAATGTCAGCCGGGAATGTTTACCCATCGATTCATTCAGTATAACCTCCGCCTCAATTTAGTAGGTCAGCCGCCCTGGGCTCGTCACGTGTTGATCTTCGGATACGAGCTATGGGCCAATAGTCCCGTATTTTCCAATCTCATGGCCGTGATTGTACAACTCGGGATTGGGGTGGGCGTTCTTTGGGGGTTCGGCCGGTGGTGGGGACGGGTGGCAATGGCGCTATCAATCCCCTGGGCGCTTGTTGTCTGGGTGTTCGGCGAGGGGCTGGGTGGATTTTTTGCGGCGATGCCCACCTACTGGGGCGGGGCGCCGGGGGCGGCGATTTTGTACGCCCTTGCTGGGGCCGTCGCACTTCTTTCCCGGTCGTACTGGTCGTCTGGTCGTGCCATGTTGCTCTTTCGCCGCGCTCTCGCCGTGACCTGGTGGATCGGTGCTGGACTCCAAACGGCGGCTTTGGAGTGGACTCGAAGGGGGAATGCCAATATGTTGCGTGGGGCACTGGCCGCTCCTCAGCCCCCATGGATCACGCACGCGTTGGGCTGGACGGCCGGGATCTTAGCGGCCCAGCCACTCTGGAGCAATGCCCTCATGGTACTTATCATGACAGGCTTAGGTCTCATGCTATGGCGCGATTGGAGCCATCCCCTATTGTGGTGGGCCAGTGTTGGGTGGCTTGGATTGTTATGGATGGGTCAGGACTTCGCAGGGTTGGCGAGCGGCCTCGGAACCGATCCGGGGATTGTCGGGATTTTGGCGGTGGCAATGATGGCAGCATGGGCATCGTTGCGGGATCCCGCGGTTAGAGTGATTAACCTGAGGCAGGAAAAGACGGTCCCCTATCGGCCTGCGCAGTCGCGCGCTGGTGAATCCTCGCCGCGCTCAAGCGGTGCACGGGGACATGTGTAAGGCAAATCAAAGGAGGGATTAATCATGCGGTGGATCCTGTTTGCTGTTTGTGCGTTAGCTTTAACGGTGGGTGGGCGGTTTGTGATTTTGGGGGCATGGAGTACCGGGCTGGTGACCGTGAGTGCCGTGGGATTATTGGCGGTGGCGGCTATTATCAGCATGGGCATGGCGTCGCCAAACGAGAAGGGCAATCAAAATAAAAATGATGGCGATGAGACGGATCATGTCCTTCCCTAATCGTCATCACATCACTATGCTGCTGGTGCTAGCCGGATTCGCCGCGGCGGTGGCGGCATTCTTTGGGGTCGTTTATCTCACCCTGAACCGGTAAGGTCGAGATCTCGTGACTCCTAGGGTTCGATGGTCTGAAGGAGCTTCGGGCCCCAACAAAGAAGCCGATCGTGGCGCGAGTGTCTTCTGTGGCCCTGAGGTTTAGGACCTGGGACTACGGGTGGGTACCCAGGCGATGGGTTGTCCCGTAGGTTAGTGGACAGAGGGTGTTTCGGAAACCCGAGGCGGTCGAAATCGAGGCAAAGCACCGTGGTGATGGGCCACGGGGACGCGTGGGCCGGTTTCGCTGACCAACATGGGGGCAGCAAATGGCCGGATCGTGTGGGGTGCAGGTTCGCGGGTGCTTGAAGGTCACCTTGGATGAGGTAGGGGGAACGATGGATTGTCGACGTTAGATGTGGCATTGACGCGAATACGCGCATTTCGGCGCACGAGTGCGGTCATCGCGGATTACGTGAGCTTAACCAAGCCACGAATTGTCGTGGTCTTGATGCTGACCGCGTATGGTGCGATGACTGTGGCGAGTGGAGGTGTTCCTTCACCGTGGCTCAGCATCGTGACGCTGTTGGGGTTGGGACTGGCAGCGGGCGGGGCTCATGCTGTCAACATGTGGTATGACCGTGACATTGATCCGTTAATGGCACGAACACGAAATCGCCCGATTCCGGCAGGACGCATTCAACCACGGGTGTCCCTTGCTATGGGATTGGTCATGGCGGCGGTGGCGGCTATTTTGCTGGTGGTAACCGTGGATTGGCTAACGGCCGCTTTAACCGTGGCGGGTTTTCTTTACTATGTTGTGATATACACCATGACGCTCAAGCGCCGTACGGCGCAGAACATTGTCATTGGCGGCGCGGCGGGAGCTTTTCCGCCTCTGGTCGGATGGGCGGCCGTCACTCATCAACTGGCGTGGCCAGCGTGGATGATGTTCCTCATTATCTTTTTGTGGACCCCTCCACATTTTTGGTCGCTGGCGTTATTTCGGGCGGAGGATTATCGCCGGGCCCATGTCCCCATGATGCCGGTAGCCCACGGGGAACAGGCAACCAAACGGCAAAGTGTGGTCTACGCGGGTCTCACGCTTTTGGCAACGCTAGGGTTAGCTTATGCTCACTTAGGATGGGTGTATGTCGTCATTGCGGGCTCGTTGGCTCTGGCGTTTTTTGGCGCGAACGTCCGGTTGCTAAAGGAAAAGCTACCCGACGTGCGGTGGGCCAAGCGGACCTTCGGGTTATCCGTCTTGTTTATGTCGGGGCTAGTGATCGCCATTGTGGTCGGTACGCTCGTCTAAGTGGAGGCGCGATAAGGGTTTTAACCGTTTCATAAATCTTTACCTATAGTTATCCATGGTTGTATAATTTAGGTATGAACCGGACACTTGTGGGCATTCGTGAAGCAGCCGAATTTTTAGG